>CAZJID010000005.1:0-42384 GCA_964545945.1 uncultured Dehalococcoidales bacterium | reverse complement strand
CCGGGCTCAAGGTGGCCAAGCACGGCAACCGGGCCATGAGCAGCCAGTGCGGCAGTGCCGACGTTCTCGAAGCTCTCGGTGTAAAAATCGACCTTTCCGCCGAACAGGTGCAGAGGTGCCTGCAAGAAGCCGGCATCGGCTTTATGTTCGCTCCGTCGTTCCATCCGGCTATGAAATACGCGGCGGTTCCCCGGCGAGAAATCGGAATTCGTACCGTCTTTAACATACTCGGACCTCTCACCAACCCGGCCGGAGCTAAAGCCCAGGTACTGGGCGTAGCCGATGATTCGCTGGTAGAAAAAATGGCACTGGCGCTTCAATACCTGGGCTGTAACCACGCTCTGGTCGTGCACGGTGAGGACGGCCTGGATGAGATCACAACATCAGGAAAAACTCATGTTTGCGAGGTCAAGGGCGGCAATATAGTAAACTATACCATCAGTCCTGAAAAAATCGGTTTGACACAGTCCGATGCCGACAATTTAAAAGGAGGTAATGCTAAAGAGAACGCTGAGCTGTTGCGCACTATATTAAGCGGTGCTCCTGGCCCGCAGCGTGACGCAGTGCTCATGAACACAGCGGCTGTTCTTTTGGCCGGAGATAAAGTGGAAACACTGCAACGTGGGGTAGAACTGGCCCAAAAGACCATAGACGGAGGTGAGGCCATGAACAAATTAGAACAGCTAATAAAGGCCAGTCAGAATTCGAATTAACCATGATTTTAGACCGGATAGTGTCATACAATTTAGAAGGGCTGGAACATAAAAAACGCGAGCTGCCTCTGGCAGAACTGCAACGGATGGCGTCACAGCAAAGTCCAACCCTCAACATGGCTTCGGTTTTGCGCGGTGATGGCATCCGGCTCATTGCCGAGGTCAAGAAAGCCTCTCCATCCAGAGGTCTAATTCGCTCCGATTTCAACCCGGTAGAGATAGCTGAAATATACGCCGGCAACGGAGCCGCCGCCATATCGATATTAACCGAAGCCCGGCACTTCCAAGGCAGCCTCGACCATCTAAAAAATATCAGGAAGGTGCTCACTGATAAGCCCCTGTTGAGAAAGGACTTCATCGTCGACCCTTATCAAGTCTACGAGTCCCGGGCTTATGGCGCCGATAGCCTACTCCTGATAGTGGCTCTATTAAGCCTTGAAACATTGAAAGAACTACTGCGTTTAAGCCATGAACTGAACATGACCTGCCTGGTGGAGGTACATAGTGAAGCCGAGGTCGAAATTGCACTCAAAAGTGAGGCTGGGATTATCGGTATCAATAATCGCGACCTCAACACGTTCGATGTTGATATAGCTACCACGGAGCGGTTGCGCCCGCTTATTCCGAAGGACCGGATTGTGGTCAGCGAAAGCGGTATCAAAAGTCGAGGCGATATTGAAAAGCTGCGGCGATCCGGCATCGATGCCGTTCTCATCGGGGAATACCTAATGTCGGCGCCGAACGTAGGTGCCAGGATAAGAGAGTTATTGTGACGAGCATAAAAATCTGCGGGCTATCAGAGACACAACACGTTGTGGCAGCCGCCGAAGCCGGTGCCGATTTCATCGGCCTGGTCTTTGCTCCCAGCCGCCGGCAGGTCTCTACCAGGAAAGCATTACGCTTAATCGAGGCTGTCTGCCATTTGAAGACACGACCGGCTGTGGTCGGTGTCTTTGTCAATTCATCGGCTGAAGAAGTAAACCGCATAGCTGATTACTGCCATCTGGACCACGTTCAGCTCAGTGGGGACGAGACCTGGGACTACTGCCGGCAAATCGAACGGCCGATCATCAAAACTGTCCACGTTTCGAACATCAGCACACATGGTAAAATCATATCCGAAATGACAAAGGGGTATAAGCTGCTGCCCCACCAGAATCTCATCTGCCTTCTCGATTCGAAGGTGGGAGAAACTTACGGAGGGACGGGTAGATTAATAGACTGGAAATCAGCCGGTAAAATATCCGCCAGGTTCCCCGTACTTATCGCCGGAGGACTCACCCCAAGGAACGTGAGCCGGCTTATCAAAGAAATAAAACCCTGGGGAGTTGATGTCTCGAGCGGTGTAGAAACCGATGGGCTAAAAGACACGAAGAAGATTATTGCCTTCATCAAGGCGGTGAAGAAAGCCGATGCAAGTGCCCACTAGCAACTGTGGACAATGTAGGACCGGCTCTGACCAAAGGAGGTTAATTATTGCTACCTGATAACAGAGGCTATTTCGGAGATTACGGCGGACGCTTCGTTCCGGAAACTCTGGTTCCAGCTCTGGATGAACTGACGTCAGCTTACGGAGAAGCAAAAGCCGACGCTTCATTCTGGGCCGAATTTGGTTCACTTTCTCGTGATTATTCCGGAAGGCCGACACCGCTTTATTTGGCTGAAAGGCTGAGCCAGCATTGCGGCGGCGCCCAGATTTTCCTTAAGAGAGAAGACCTGGCTCATACCGGCGCACACAAAATCAACAATGCACTGGGACAGGGACTTCTTGCCCGCAGAATGGGTAAACACCGAATCATCGCCGAGACCGGGGCCGGCCAGCATGGTGTAGCTGCCGCTGCCGTCTGTGCCCTGCTCGGACTGGAATGTGTCGTCTATATGGGCGAAGAAGATGTGCATCGTCAGTCGCTCAACGTCTTTCGCATGAAATTAATGGGAGCTCAAGTAAGAGTTGTCGCGTCAGGCAGTCGCACTTTGAAAGATGCTATTAACGAGGCGATGAGAGACTGGGTAACTAACGTCAGAAACAGCTATTATCTTCTGGGTTCCGTAGTCGGCCCGCATCCCTATCCGACCATTGTCCGTGATTTTCAATCTGTAATCGGCAAAGAAACCAGGGAACAGATGCTGGCGAAATACAATCGTCTACCGGACTACATAGTTGCCTGCGTGGGCGGCGGCAGTAATGCCATCGGTATCTTTTATCCATTTCTAAACGATAAAAATGTCAGCCTTATAGGAGTAGAAGCCGCCGGCAAAGGACTGGACACAGGCAAACATGCCGCCTCACTGTCAGGGGGCGACATCGGCGTTCTGCACGGCTCCAGGTCATATGTACTTCAAGACAGCAGCGGACAGATTACGGAGACGCACAGCATCTCCGCTGGTTTGGACTACCCGGGTGTAGGCCCGGAGCACAGCTACCTCAAGGATACTAAGCGCGCCAAATACGTAGCTGTAAGCGATACCGAAGCACTCGATGCATTTCAGCTTCTGTGCCGTACCGAAGGTATTTCGCCGGCGCTGGAACCGGCGCACGCCATATCTTATGCGGCCAAACTGGCTGCCTCGCTAGCCGGCGAGCAAATTATTGTCGTCAACCTGTCAGGTCGCGGTGATAAAGACCTGGATATCGTTGTCCAGGCATTGGGGTTGAAGATATGAGCCGTATAGCTTCCGTGTTTAGTCACGCCGGTCACAAAGCCCTTATCCCATATGTCACCGTGGGCTATCCCAGCATTGATGATACCTTGGAGGTGGTCCCGATTATGGCGGGTAATGGCTCCGACATAGTGGAGCTGGGCATACCATTCTCCGACCCTCTGGCTGACGGCGCCACAATACAGAAGGCTAGTTTCAATGCCCTGAAAAACGGTGTTACTCCAAAGGTATGTCTCGATGTTGCGACGAAGCTAAGGCGAAATATCGACGTGCCTCTGGTGTTTATGACATATTTCAATCCTGTGCTTCACTACGGTCTGGAAAAGTTTTGTAGTGACTGTGCCGGGTCAGGCGTGGATGGACTTATTATCCCTGATTTGCCGCCGGATGAAGGCCTGGAACTGGAAGACATCACACGTAAGTACAACATGGACCTGATATATCTACTGGCCCCCACCAGCTCCGATGAACGAATAAGTCTGATAGCAGAAAGAGCACGGGGGTTTATTTATCTGGTCTCGGTGACCGGTGTCACCGGAGCCAGAAAAAGCCTTCCGCAGGAGCTTAGTTCTTTTGTTTCCCGCGTCAGGAAAGCGGCCACGCAGCCTCTGTGCGTAGGATTCGGTATATCTACGCCGGAACAGGCAAGGCAGGTAGCTCAAATAGCCAATGGAGTCATCGTAGGTAGCAGAATAATTCAGCTTATGGAGACTGAAGGCTTGATAGCCGTCGGCAATTTTATTTCAGATTTAAGGCAAGGTCTGGACAAAGTGCATTAATGGTCTCTATATCGGTTCTACGCCGCCGAGCCATTATCCCGCGCCAGCATCATAATATAACTCTCCACAACCTTACGGAAATGAAACCCGTATATAGCCAGCAACACGGACATAGAAAAAGACTTAGGGTGCCTGGTTAACGTCCAGCCCAGCAGCCTCCAGTAGTATTGCTGGCCTTTTCCTACAAGGCCCAAAAACCATACAGACTTGATAAATGCCTTAACATGTTCCAGCTTAGGACGGGCTATCTTTTCCCCTATAGGTTTGTATTCCTGCAAAAATACTTTTACCCGCTCATAATATTGTCTTGGTGAATATATGGTATCGATAACTTTTTTATAGCCATTCATAAGGTTTCTAAGTTCCATTCTCGGAACGAAGTTCATAGTGCAATCTGTGTTATCACCAGTAAAGTCGGATAACAGACGTTTTTCTTTCTTGAGGCGTCGATACAGCCTCGTGCCACGGGGAGCATTCAGCAAGCCGACCATAGCCGTGACGATGCCACTCTTCTGTATGAAACTGATCAGATTTTCAAAAATCGCCGGCGGGTCGTTATCGAAACCCAGAATAAATCCTCCCTGCACCTGCAGTCCCCGGTTCTGAAGCTTTTTAACGGCAGCCACCATGTCGCGGTTTCTGTTTTGCATCTTGCTGCACTCGGCCAGACTGTCCTCATTAGTAGTCTCGATTCCGATAAACACCATATTAAAGTTTGCCTCGACCATCAATTGCACGAGCTTTTCATCGTCCGCCAGATTGATGGAAGCCTCGGTGAAAAGCGAGAACGGCTTTTTCTTCTCTTTCATCCATTGAACGATGGCGGGTAAAATTTCCGCTTTCAATTTCTTCTTGTTACCAATGAAGTTATCATCCACGATAAAGACACTGCTACGCCACCCGCGCCTGTAAAATTCTTCTAGCTCTCTAAGCAGCTGATCAGCGCCCTTGGTACGTGGTACATGTCCGTTCAATACCACAATATCGCAAAATTCGCAGTCGAAAGGGCAACCCCTGGAGTACTGGATGCTCATCGCTGAATACTTCTTGATATCTATCAGTTCCCATGCCGGAAGAGGAGTTTCGCTAATATTAGCCCATTGGTCAGAGGTGTAGACATGTTTTGCCTTTCCGTTCTTCAAATCTTCCAGGAACAGCGGCAGGGTAATCTCAGCCTCGTTGAGCACAAAATGGTCAATCTCGTCGAATTCTTCATATCCCGTAGTAAAAAGAGGACCGCCGGCAACGATCTTGGTCTTTAATTTCCGGCATCTTTTAATGACGTCTCTAACCGATTCTTTCTGCACCGCCATGGCACTGATAAAAACATAGTCGGCCCATTCGATGTCTTTATCACTTAAGCTGGCCACATTCATGTCTATGAGGTTCTTATCCCATTCCTCAGGCAACATGGCTGCTATAGTCAGCAGCCCCAGAGGTGGAAAGGCTGCCTTCTTAGAAACGAATTTCAATGCATGCTTAAAACTCCAGAATGTATCGGGGTACTGCGGATAAACAAGAAGTACTTTCATATATTAAACCGTCGCTATAGTCGCGACTCCTATTAAGCGGGATAATACTCCCAACTTCTAAAGCATGTCAAATAATAATAGTAAAGCTACGCACTCGGGAAATAACTAAGAATCACACCCAACGTTTATCTATTTCCGAAAATTGCACGAGCAGGATAGTCTGATGCCTTCGCTGAGCAGCCACAAAACAGGTGTGCCAGCAAGCGAAGAACTGACACTAAACGGCTGCTCAGCCAAAACAAGCGGCAGAAATAAAACCCCGCAGTTTATATAGAACCAGCTTTAAAGGTCAGGCGTACTTCTCGGCAAGATTTCCTGCCCACGGCAGTTTAAATTTCTCGCCCTGGTAAGCCTTAATCATCAAAATAATCCATAGCACGAGCGCCAGAATATAGATGAGAATATCAATTATCCATCCAATAAAAGGAATCCAGCCGATGATAATAAGGGCAAGAAACAGAACACCGAAGACGATTATGGCTTGCAAAGCATGAAAACGGACGAACTTGTTTTTCTTTTCAAGTAAAAAGAAAACAAGGCCGCTTATCCAAGCAAGTAGATAAAGAACATAGCATAATAGTCCGGCGACATTTTCATCAAGCCCGGTGGAAGTTTTCGTCTTTTTGGCCATTTGAAGTACACCCCCCTTTTCTACGCAAATTAGTTACTTAAGAATACGCTAGGGCAATAGACATGTCAATAGTATCCGAAGAGGTAAATTATCATCCGAACACTTTCGGTGATTTCCACAAGAACTCGGGCTCGCTAGTTTATTGATTTAGGTTCCTGATGGCAGCGCTTCTTTTTTCTTCGGCTTTTGTACAGTTTGAGTGTCTGTCTCAGAGAGGGGCTCGGTAAATGCAGCATCCAACTCGGCACCTTCGAGGGTTTCCTTAACGATAAGTTTTTCAGCCAGATGCACCAATCGGGGCCTGTTTTCTTGCAGCAAAGCTTTGGCTGTTTGATGAGCAGCTTCCATTATGTCGCGCACCTCTTTATCAATCAGATTAGCCGTCTCTTCGCTATAGTCCTTCTTCTCGGGCGGACCGAAGCCCAGGTAGCCCGGCAATGTAGACTGACCGAAAGTTCTCAAGCCCAGTTTTTTGCTCATTCCGTAATCAGTTACCATTTTCTCTGACATCTCTGTAGCCTGCTTCAAATCGCTGTGCGGCCCGGTGGAAACTTCGTTGAATATCAATTCCTCGGCCGCATGCCCGGCTACCAGCGTCGCCAGGGTGTCTCTGAACTGTGACTCGGTTATAAAGTAACGATCTTCTTCCAAAAGTCTGGTATAACCACCTACGGCACCACGGGCCACGATCGATATCTTATGTACCGGGTCCACATTAGGTAGCAAACGAGCCACAAGTGCATGACCAGATTCATGATAAGCCGTTAACTCCTTGTCACTGGGTCGGAACTTCATGCTCTTTCTTTCTGGACCGGCGATCACCCGGTCGATGGAATCCTCGAGTTCGACCATGCCCACCAGCTTTTTGCCCCGCCTGACTGCCAGAATTGCCGCCTCGTTAATCAGTTCAGCCAGGTCGGCACCACTGAAACCGTGAGTCTGCTTGGCAATCGTTTCAAAGTCAACATCCGGCTCCATAGCTTTATCTTTGGCATGAAGCTTAAGAATTGCAGCCCGGCCATTTGTATCCGGTCGGTCAAGCGTCACCCGTCTGTCAAAACGCCCAGGACGTAGCAGTGCCGGGTCCAGGACATCAACCCTGTTAGTCGCCGCGAGGACGATAACGCCTATATTAGGGTCAAAACCATCCATCTCGACCAGTATTTGATTTAGAGTTTGCTCTCTTTCTTCGTGGCTGCCAGGTACATTGCCGGCACGCTGACGGCCTACAGCATCTATTTCGTCGATGAACATGATACACGGTGCGCTGCGCTTCGCCTGTGCGAAGAGGTCACGCACCCTGGCGGCACCGACACCGACAAACATTTCCACAAATTCGCTGCCGCTGATAGAGAAAAATGGTACGTTGGCTTCGCCAGCTAATGCTCTGGCCAGGAGTGTTTTACCGGTTCCAGGCGGTCCGATAAGCAGTATTCCTTTTGGTATGGTGGCCCCGATTGACTGGAACTTCCACCGGTCTTTCAAGAACTCAACCACTTCTTGAAGGTCTTCCTTGGCCTCCTCGGCGCCGGCGACATCAGCAAAAGTTACCTTGGGACGGTCGGCTAAAAGAAGCCTGGCCCGACTGCGACCGAAGTTAAATGCCTGGTTCTGGGCACCCCTACCGGCACGTATTATAAAATAGAATATGCCGATAAGCAGCAGGAACGGTAAAACAGCCAGCAATATGCTACCAAGCCCGCTACTCGTTGGGTTTATTGTATAATCGGCGGGCAGCACAAATCCCAGTTCCTGCAGGTTGGCCACGGTTATCGTGCCAATATTAACTATCAGAGCTTCGCCATTCTTGACATCAACCGTATTTCCGTTAACGTCGGTAATTTTGAGAGGAGCGCCCGTGACCGATGCCGTCATGGTCATAGTGCTGCTACCCGTATCGATTACAACCTTGCTGATATTATTTGCCTTGGATAAAGCAATCGCTTCGCTCAAATTAACAGTCGTACCTGATGGAGGTAAAGTCATAGGCAGACAACCCGGCAATAAAAACACGACGGAGGCAAGTATCAGAATTAGCGACAACCGTATTAAAACGCCTGAGTTATTTGCTGAACCATGATCTAACTTAAGCACATTTAAGCTCGTCAAGATATTCGACCTTATTTTCTTTCCTGCGATTCTTTATTTAGCTTGTCCAGTAAGGATAAAACGTCCTCACTCGAAACGATATCACTCATCGACTCCCCGTAATGGGCATGGCGTATCCTCCCATCCTTGTCGATTACCACAAGGGCCGGCATACGTCCAAATTTCAGTGGATTCACCTTCTGCCCATAAAGATCGGCTATCACGTGTTTATGGTCCGGTATGCCGGTAAAGGGCATTTTCTCCTTATGCCAGTAGTCTGCAAATGTTCTGGCGTCTTCCGGCCCCACTGCAATAATCTCAGCCTGCCTGTCGATAAACTTGTCATAGTCTTGGCGCAACTGCGCCATATGCCTCCGGCAATAAGGTCAGCCGAACCCGCGATTAAACACAAGTACGACGTTTTTCTTACCCCTGTAGTCCGATAACCGGAGAGTCTTGCCTTCAGAATCGATAGCTGTAAAATCAGGTGCCAGACTTGCCGTTTTCATATTCACCATACATGACCTCCTATCTAAACATTCTAATCGTAGCAGTCAGGCAATAAAAAAGTTATAAAATATTCACGTAGAAAATGACAAAATTGTGACATTTCTTGTTATATGTACTTTGGTTCTCCGTATATGGTGATTTAATCCGGCAAAAATCGGGTATAAAACCACTTTGACAACGGCTTTGTCCATGGCTAAAATTAAAGCTGTTCTAGCGGGAGTAACTCAGTGGTAGAGTTCCTGCCTTCCAAGCAGGCTGTCGCGGGTTCGAGTCCCGTCTCCCGCTCCACATTGATAGTCAATATGCGGAGGTTTACCGTCTCAGATCCAGCGAAGCCCCGCGACATGAATAAAGCAGAAATCATTTTGAAAGCCGGCCGATTCTTAAAACCTGGAACTTATATTTATTCAGCTATTGGTAACCTGACAGAAAAGCGGCTGCCTTTCCCTTTCTGGCTTTGCACTTCGACCTCGCCTCCGTGTGCCTCCACCAGGCTCTTAGCAATAGCCAGCCCCAGACCCGCACCTCCAGTGGTCCTGGTTCTCGACTTGTCTACCCTGTAGAATCGCTCAAAGACGTTCGGCAGGTCCTTAGATGGAATGCCTTCGCCCGTATCCGCCACATCTATCTGCAGCCAGCTGTCATTCCTCCTTGCGGATATCTTTACAGTACCACCCCTCGCTGTGTGTGCTATGGCATTATCTATAAGGTTAAGTAACACCTGATTAATCCGATAGACGTCGATATTCACCCGTGGCAGTTTCCGGGGAAGGGCAGCAGATAGCAATACACCTTTTACCGCCGCTTGAGTTTTTCTGGCAGCTACGGCTTGTTTCAATACCCTGGTTATCTCCTGTACCGCACAATCCAGCTTAAGCTCGCCGGCTTCAGCCAGACTCAGTTCCTGAAGGTCGTTAACCAATCGGGACAATAGGTTTGCTTCTTCGTCAAGAGAGTGGATAGAGTCTGAATCCGGCTTTATTATGCCGTCGTTTAGCGCTTCGAGATAGCCTTTCAAATTGGAAAGCGGTGTCCTCAATTCATGGGCAATGTCAGCTATCATATTGCGACGGAGTCGCTCGTCCCTTTCCAGGTTTTCCGCCATGCTGTTAAAGGCTTGAGCTAGTTCGCCGAGTTCACCCTTATCCCTGGACACCACCCTCTGGGACAGGTCCCCCTGGCCCATCTGTCTGGCAGCAACGGTAAGAGCTTTAACAGGCGCTGAGATTCTCCGGGACAGAAAATAGGTTATCAAGAAAGCCACAACAATCGCCAGCAGTGCGCCCCAGAGTATGTAGTGACTTACCGCCTGGGAAAGAGTCACCGGTGAAGGGAAAACAGCCGATGGTTCAGGACTCATATACAGAGTCCCGACAGTATCACCCTCAGGAGGTGGCAGGAAGTGCATACCCGGCACATCGGGTGCTCCGGCAGTTGAAGTCGGGAAGGGCATGCCGGGCGTATCGGGAACATACTGTTTCCCAATCAACTCCCCCTGGGAATCCGCCACGACCGTACCGTTGGAATCAGTTAGTATAACCCGTCGCCCGTACAGGCTCCCCCACTGCTCCACATATGGTTGAATTCCCTCCCAGTCCCCATGGTCATTGTAGTATCGATTTAGCTCGAAGGCTAATCTGCCAAAGCGTGCCTGCTCGCTCCTTTCACCGAACCGTCCGATTTCGACCGTGCTGGTACGGCTAACAAACAAGAATATAGCTCCAACTGCAACCAGTATCACCAGGGTGAAAGCCATCAGGAGGCGAAATCGCAAACTATGTATCATCTTGCGCCTCCGAGAACCTGTAGCCGGCACCGTATGCCGTTTTTATGTACTTAGGATGCGACGGGTCGGCTTCCAGTTTCCGGCGCAGATTTAGAATGTGCACATCGATGGTGCGGTCAAAGCCTTTGTAGTCATAACCGAGGGCTTTTTCAACAAGCTCAGAACGACTGAATACTCTGCCAGCTTCTTTAACAAAAGTCCCCAGTAGCTTGAATTCAATCGGCGTAAGCTCCAGCTTCTTACCGGCGACTGATACTTCCTGCTTTAGGAAATTTAGGACAATTTTACCCCGCTTGATCTCATTGGGGCCGCGTTCACCGGGCAATCGCCTGAGAACTGTCCTGACTCTGGCTGCCAGCTCCCTCGGGTTGAAGGGTTTGGGCAAATAATCATCAGCCCCTGAATTCAGACCAGTCAGTTTGTCCTCTTCGGTAGTCCTGGCAGTAAGCATAATTATGGGTACTTCGGACTCACTTCTAAGGATACGGCAGACATCCAGACCGTCCACATTGGGCAACATTAAGTCCAGGACGATGAGGTCAGGTTGACTGCTGCGAGCTAATTGCAATGCCGCCTCGCCGTCGTAAGCGGCCAGAACTCTGTAACCATCCCTGTTCAGGTAGAGCTTCACCAGCTCTACTGTCTTGACATCATCATCAACCACCAGTACCGTTTTATTAGCCATATGCCTGATCTCGATTAGTCAAGCTATATGTTATAGCACAAATGTTAAGAAATTGTTAATTTTTATGTTTGGATATAATTCATAAACCAACTAAAAAGGGAGAGAAATGTTCTCTCCCTTTTTATTAAAGCCCTGCTTCTAGTCAGCTATTGTGTCGTGCTAGGTACCGTTGCAGGTGAACCGCAGGGGCCGCCCCTTCCAGGGAAACCGGCATGGAAACCACCGCCGAAACCGAATGGTACGCTGGGCCTGGACTGCCACCAACTCAGGTATTGGTCAGCCTGGTCCTGAGTTATCTTGCCCTGGTCTACCATATTCTGAAGTTGGGCTTTCTCTCGAGCCAGCTGCAACTCATCTTGAGCCTGAGTGAAAGCGGTCTTTAGTGCTGTTTCGTCAATAGTCACGCCTGTATTCTGCTGATATATGGCACACACCTTGGCCAACAGGTCCTCGCCTTGAGCCTGCGACTGGCTGTTCTCGTCATTGCCTTGAGCCAGTACTACACCGGCGATGCTGCCTATCAGCAGCACAGCCACCGATACTGCAATGATAATCGATTTTTTATTTGGCCACATTTCTGTATCACCTCCTTTCTTTTATCAATGATTTAAGCATAGCACCTGATTATTAAAATCTTATTAAGATCTGTGAGTGGGAATTGTATTAAGTGGCATTTAGCCGCTTATTGAAAAAATCTGCCAGCAGCTTCGAAATCTCATCACTTATAGGTTTCACCGGAGCACTGACCGACGAGTGCTTGCCTACCGCCACAATAGCGTTATTACTCCGCATGCCTCGGTTTAAGTTCAAACCGCAATAGCCGCAAAACTTATCAGTGTATTTAACTGATACTCCACAATTGGGACAGAAATATGTTTCTTGCATAATCGATGTCCTTTTTATATCGATACACTGGCAAATTTGTCCTATCCCATAGTTTAAACCGGGATTGCATACCTTAAGTATAGATCGTAAATGTTAAAGAATTATTAATTTCTATTTGTACTCTTTCAGAGAAAGCAATAACAGCAACGGGACGTAGTTCAAAACAGACCACCGCAAGCAATAGTACCCGGTTAATGGTTCAAAATCTTAACGAAAAATTAACATTATCCTGTTACCATCGGCTTATAAAATGGGCAATGCACTACACAGAATGAGAGGCAGGGAAAAGGAGAAAACAGGCATGCCAACTAATTATAAAATAGAGCGAACACAGAATTATGATTTAGCATCATTTCTCAAAGACCTTGGCTGCGATCGAACACAATTCAAGTTACTTTGCTTTTGGGTACGGCATCCCAGGTCAAGGGTCAGTCTTTATACCGCCGCCAGGGCGCTGGACACTGCCAGAACTAACCTGAGGTACGCGATAGGGATACTGGTAGAAAGGGGCATCCTCATGGAGCAGCACGATAGTAACGGCCTTACAACCTATGCCCTTTCCGGTGATGAGCGAATTCAGCGATATATCGATGAGCTGGCCAAATTGGACTGCAGCGAAGTAGTAAATCTACGAAAACGATTAACAGACGAAACCGTGTCTTCAGAAGCAAGCGAGGGTGAATTTATCAGCTCTACAACAATCTAAGGTAACAAGACTTTATAACTATTGACAACGGAGTCTAATTTACGTATTATTATGGTTGCCATCGACCTTAACGGCGGTGAGCAAAATTTTTAAGAAAAACAAATAAGACCGCTTGGATCAGCGATGACCGAGACGGAAAATAGAGTGAAGCCTGCTTGAGCCTTCTCGGCGATGCTGAGAAGGTTTTGTTTTTGGGTTAAGGAGCGATGTATAACGCTATAACCGACGTTCCCGGTATAAAGGTCGGGCATTACACCGATAATAAGGCGGTTACCGGCTGCACCGTCATTCTATGCGAGACTGGTGCCACGGCGGGCGTAGATGTCAGGGGTTCGGCACCCGGGACCAGGGAGACCGATCTCCTCCGACCTATGAATCTCGTGGAAAAAGTCCAAGGTGTTTTATTGAGCGGCGGCAGTGCTTTCGGCCTTAATGCAGCCAGCGGCGTCATGCGCTACCTCGAGGAACGGGGTTTCGGTCACGAAACAATGGTAGCCAGGGTACCTATCGTCCCGGCCGCTATTCTTTTCGACCTTAATATTGGCAGCTCTAAAGTAAGGCCCGGTATTGAGGAGGGCTACAAGGCATGCCTAGCTGCAACTAAACAAGAAGTACCAGAAGGCTGTGTCGGTGCCGGCACCGGTGCGACAGTAGGGAAAATGCTGGGTATAGAGCACGCTACTAAAAGCGGCGTGGGTACGGCTAGTTGCAAAATAGGCGATGACGTAGTTGTCGCGGCTCTGATGGCGGTCAACGCCGTCGGCGACATAATAGACTACAGGACAGGAAAGACAATAGCCGGTCCCCGTAACGAGCAAAATAACGGTTTCCTGAGCACGGTGGAGTTGCTAACGGGTGGCACATTTACCTATCGAAAAAACCCCATGGCGACCAATACCACACTGGGAGTCGTGGCTACCAACGCCGCCTTAACCAAGGAACAGGTTAATAAACTGGCACAGATGGCACACGATGGGATAGCCCGCGCCATCAACCCCTGCCATACCATGTACGACGGCGATGCCATATTCGCGTTATCCATTGGTGACAAGGTAGGCGATATAACGGCGTTGGGTACTGCTGCCGCTGAGCTTGTAGCCGATTCTATAGTTAGGGCGGTTCAGCAGGCGGAAACATTAGCCGGAATCCCGGCGATAAGGGACATGAAATGACCAAATCGAATATGCCGGATATAGGCTTCATTGGCGCCGGAACCACGGGTACCGCTATAGCGGTGAGGCTGGCGCAGCATGGATACCCGGTTACCGCCGTGTCCAGCCGGAGCTTAAACTCGGCGGAGAAGCTGGCAGCCAGGATACGCGGCTGCAAAGCTTATAGCCAGGCACAAGAGGTGGCAGATATTGCTGAACTTGTTTTTATCACCACGCCGGACGATGCCATCTCCATGGTAGCCGGTGAAATCCAGTGGCACGATAGACAAAGTGTCGTCCACTGCAGCGGCGCCCATTCCGTCGATATCCTGGAAGCCGCTAAACAGCGTGGAGCTGACACAGGCTGTTTTCATCCATTGCAGACTTTCGCCAGCATCGAGCATGCCATAGACAACATTCCCGGTTCCACCTTCGCTATCGAAGCCGAAGAGCCCCTGGCATCCTTGCTGAAAAAGGCGGCTGTCGATTTGGAAGGTGACTGGGTAACATTAAAGGCTGGCGACAAGGTGCTGTACCATGCCGCGGCCGTCATTGCCTGTAACTATCTGGTGACACTGGTCAAGCTGTCCACAGACCTGTGGCAGACGTTTGACGTGCCACCCGCCCAGGCTATCAAAGCGCTTATGCCGTTGCTGCAAGGCACCTTAAGCAATATCAAAAACGTTGGCCTGCCTAACTGTCTGACCGGCCCTATTGCCCGTGGTGACCTGGGAACCATCAGCCGCCACCTGGAATCCTTATCGAAACAGGCCCCTTCCGTGCTTGATATCTATAAAGAGTTGGGACTGCAAACCATACCTATTGCTTTAGCCAAAGGAAAAATAGATTCGCAAAGAGCGGTCGAGCTCGAAGCTTTATTCACATAAAACAAAATGAGGTGACACAATGAGAACCATGCTAAAAAGCAAAATCCACCGCGCCAGGGTTACCCAGTGCAATATCGACTACGAAGGCAGCATTACCATCGATAAGGATTTGATGGAGGCGGCCGATTTACTCCAGTTCGAAAAAGTAGAAGTGCTGAACATCAACAACAGCGCCAGATTTCACACCTACGCTATCGAAGGAGAAAGAGGCTCGGGTGAAATTTGCCTCAACGGAGCTGCTGCCAGGCTAGTCGCCAAAGGCGATATCGTTATTATTCTATCTTACAATTCGCTTACTGAAGACGAAGCTGCGACATTCAGCCCTCGGCTGGTATACGTAGATTCACAAAATCTGATCGTTAGCACCAGCGGAACAAAGGACTGGACTAAGGATTTGCTGTCCACTCATTAAGGCCAGGAACAAAGAGGAGGTGTAGAAATGAGGGTGAGCATTAACGCCATAAAGGAAATGAAATCCAAGCACGAAAAAATAGTAATGGTTACCGCCTATGATTATTCCACTGCCAAACTGGTGGACGAGGCAGGCATTCCATTGATTTTGGTCGGCGATAGCCTGGGCATGGTGATATTAGGCTACGATTCGACCATCCCTGTGACTATGGATGAAATGATTCACCACACAAAAGCAGTGGTTAGAGGCACCAAACAAGCTATGGTGATAGGTGATATGCCGTTCATGACCTACCAAGTCAGTGCAGAAGATGCACTGCGTAATGCGGCCCGGTTCATGCAGGAGGGCGGCGCCCAGGCTATAAAGCTGGAGGGAGGGGTTACAGTCTCCGCCACTGTAAAACGAATTGTTGATTGCGGTATTCCGGTAATGGGACACATAGGATTGACACCACAGTCAGTACATCAACTGGGTGGCCACAGGGTACAGGGCAAAACTCCCGAAGCCGCCGAGCGATTACTTAAAGACGCCCAGGCACTCGAACAGGCCGGAGCTTTCGCCGTAGTTTTAGAACTGGTACCGGCGCCTCTATCGAAACTAATTTCTCAGAAGCTGGGCATCCCCACCATTGGTATCGGTGCCGGATCCGACTGCGACGGCCAGGTGCAGGTAATCAGCGACCTTCTCGGCCTATTTTCTGACTTCGTGCCCAAGCACGCCAGGCAGTACGCAAAACTGGCGGGGTCGATTAAAACCGCCCTCGGCGATTACATGACCGATGTCAAAGCGGGCAAATTCCCTACTGCTGAAAACACCTCGACCATGGATGAGAGCTTGCTTGAAGAGCTGGCTCGTGCCTGAAGAACCATGCAAATAGCCAAAAGCATAGCTCAAATGAAGGCCGCGCGGTCGAACAGCCCCGGCTCGGTAGGCTTTGTACCCACAATGGGCTATCTTCACGAAGGACACCTCGCTTTGGTCAAACAAGCTCGAGTCGAAAACTCGGTGGTCGTGGTCAGTATCTTCGTCAACCCCACCCAGTTCGGACCTGCTGAGGACTTCAAAACATATCCACGCAATACGGAACGCGATTTAGCCCTGCTGCAAAAAAAAAACACGGACATTGTCTTCATGCCTTCAGCAGAAGAGATGTACCCCGAGAAATTCAGTAGTTGGGTAGTCGTAGAAAAAGTCACTGACCGTTTGGAGGGGAGTTGCAGACCAGGGCATTTCAAAGGGGTGGCTACTGTGGTCGCCAAACTATTTAACATAGTGGAGCCTACCCGCGCCTACTTCGGTCAGAAAGATGCCCAGCAGGCACTCGTCATTAAGAAGATGGCGGCCGACCTGAACATGAATCTCGAAGTAGTAGTGTCCCCAACGGTGAGGGAGAAAGATGGACTGGCTATGAGCAGCCGCAATATATACCTTAATCCCCAGGAGCGTAAGGCGGCTACGATACTGTTCAAGGCGCTGACACTAGCCCAAAAACTCCGCAAAAAAGGTGAGAGCGATGCCGAGATTCTCAGGCAGCAGATGACCGCACTTATCAGTCGGGAACCGCTGGCAAAAATCGAGTATATCAGCATCGCCGATACCGACACCCTAGAAGAACTATCCACTATAAACGGCCAAGTACTGGCCTCAATGGCGGTCAGAATAGGTCAAACCAGGCTCATAGACAACATAATCTTAAAGCAGAATCCATGATAACTAGAACAATAAATCAAACAGCGCCGTTCGAGTCAACAAAAGTGTGTCCATAATTCGCGAACCGATTGACCGCAGCTTCTTTTTTTGCTAAACTTCACGTTTGGTTACTCACCTGCTAGGAGATTTATTTGCCCAACGAACTAATTGATATTATTACTGAATATAAGGGGGAGAGAGGCGCATTAATTCCAATTCTACAGAAAGTTCAGGAAAAATTCGGCTATCTACCCGAGGAGACTATCGCCGAAGTCGGCAAAGCCTGCGGAATGTCCGAAAGTGAAGTCTTCGGAGTCGCCTCTTTCTACGCTCAGTTCTACTTCACCCCACGTGGCAAGCACACTGTAAAAGTTTGCCTCGGTACAGCGTGTCATGTTCGCGGCGGTGAGCAAATTCTGGATGAAATCAAGCGAGACCTGGACATTGAATCCGGAAGCACGACCAAAGACCGCAAATTCAGTCTGGAGAGAGTAGCCTGCTTTGGCTCGTGTGCTCTTGCCCCGGTACTAGTTATTGACAAAGACGTTTATGGACGTATGACGGTTTCCAAGGCAAAGGAAAAGTTAACCCGGTATGAATAGAAGGTGAACAGTTGACTTTCGAGAAGATTCAAGAACAGGCAGTTTCGGAGTGGAAAGCACTGCAATCGAGTAAGAAACCCTTGCTGCTATTGGGTGCCGGTACCTGCGGTGCCGCGGCCGGTGCCATGAGTGTGCTACATGCCCTCGAAGACGAAATGAGCCGGCAAAACGTGCAAGCTACCATCATGCATGTCGGCTGCATGGGGTTGTGTTTTGCCGAACCAATGATGGGAATTGTTAAACCCGGGCGTCCACAAATTATCTACGGCGATTTAACTCCCGAGATTGCTGTCCAGCTGGTAAACGACTACCTCGTAAACGATAACCCCCGCTCCGACCTGGCTATGGGTTATGTAGGTGAAGGCACTGTTGACGGTATCCCTTGTTTATACGATTTGCCTGTGCTAAAGCCGCAGATACGGCTGGTCCTGCACAATTGTGGCTTTATCGACCCTGAAAACATAAACCATTATATTGCTAACGGCGGTTACAGCGGTCTGGTCAAGGCGTTAACCATGACACCGGAAGCCATTATAGAAGAGGTTAAAAAGGCCGGATTGCGCGGTAGGGGCGGTGCCGGTTTTCCAACGGGACAGAAATGGGATTTCTGCCGTAAAGCACCGGGGAACGACAAATATATCATTTGTAATGCCGACGAAGGCGACCCGGGTGCCTTCATGAATCGCTCTCTTCTGGAAGGCGACCCTCATTCAGTGCTGGAAGGAATGGTTATCGGCGCCTATACCATAGGTGCCAACCACGGATATATTTACTGTCGTGCCGAGTACCCTCTGGCACTGGAAAGGCTCAGACTGGCTATCAGGCAAATGGAGGAATACGGTCTTATAGGAGATAACATACTCGGCTCGGGCTTCGATTTTCATATAAAGATTAAAGAAGGCGCCGGAGCTTTCGTCTGCGGCGAAGAAACAGCCCTGATGGCTTCAATTGAAGGTAAGCGCGGAATGCCCCGCTCACGGCCTCCTTTCCCCGCAATATCGGGCTTATGGGGCAAACCGACGAATATCAATAACGTAGAAACCTGGGCGAATACGGCCCGGATTTTGCAAAAGGGCAGTGATTGGTATGCCGGCTACGGCGCAGAAAAAAGCAAGGGAACCAAGACCTTTGCCCTGGTGGGTAAAGTAGAACGTACAGGACTAATCGAAGTTCCCCTGGGCATTACCTTGCGTCAGATTATTTACGATATAGGCGGAGGCATACTTAACGGCAAAGGCTTCAAGGCAGTTCAAACCGGCGGTCCTTCGGGAGGCTGTTTACCAGCATCGATGCTTGATTCACCTGTTGACTATGAATCGCTGGCTGCTGCCGGGTCAATCATAGGCTCAGGCGGTATGATTGTGGCCGACGAAAATACCTGCATGGTCGACCTGACACGATACTTCCTGACTTTTACACAGGCCGAGTCATGTGGCAAATGTCCTCCCTGTCGCGTCGGGACACGGCAGATGCTTGGTATACTCACCCGTATTACTCAGGGCGATGGCAGACCTGGAGATATTGAGCAACTTGAAAGAATAGCTATGACAGTTAAACAGGGCTCACTATGCGGACTGGGGCAAACAGCCCCCAACCCGGTTCTGACAACAATCCGTTATTTCCGCAATGAATATGAAGCCCATATAAATGAAAAGCGCTGCCCGTCTTTATCCTGCAAGAGCTTGATTTCATTTTATATCCTGCCGGACAAGTGCCAGGGTTGCATGCTTTGCATGCGCAACTGTCCGACTCAAGCCATTGCCGGCGGCAAGAGATTGGTACACGTCATCGATCAGGATAAATGTATCAAATGCGGCACGTGCGTAGATGTCTGTCCTCCAAAATTTAAGGCCATAACCAAAGTATCCGGTGAGAAAATCGAAGTACCTATGGAACCCGTCCCAATCGGGTCATCAGCCTGACAGGAAACAAAAAATGATTGTAGGTGAAGAGACAAAAATTATTAACCTGACTATAGACGGCCAGCCAGTCGAGGCGAAGGAGGGCGACACGGTCCTCGAAGCAGCCCGTCAGTCAAGCATATATATTCCAACTCTCTGCTATCACCCCAGCCTCACCCCGTACGGAGCCTGCCGACTGTGCATTGTTGAGATTGAGAATTTACGCGGTTTTCCTACAGCATGCACTACTCCTGTAAATAACGGCATGGTGGTTAGAACCGACACGCCTCAACTTCGCGAGTTAAGACGAAATATTTTCGAACTAATCCTCGCCGAACATCCGCAGCAATGTATTACCTGCCCTAAAAACTTACGTTGCGAACTTCAGGAGCTTGCATCTCGTATTGGTGTCGAGGAACTCACCCTTCCGCCTATTCGCAAAGATTTACCGGTTTACGAAGACAGCCCCTTCTTCGAAAGGAACTATAACCTCTGTGTACTATGCGGACGCTGTGTCAGGGTTTGCCAAGAAGTGAGAGGGAATGGTGCAATCGCCTTCACCTATCGTGGCAGCCAGGCTCTGGTCGGCACAGCTTTCAACAAGACATTACAGGAAGCAGGATGCCAATTCTGCGGCGCCTGCGTGGACGTTTGCCCCACGGGAGCATTGATTGACCGCTCCAATAAATGGCTGGGCTTACCGGAACGCACAGTCACTACTACATGCCCGTATTGCGGAGTCGGCTGCCAGCTCAATCTCGAGGTAAACGCAGGAAAAGTCTCGCGCTCGGTGCCGGTTTTAGAAAACTCGGTCAACCAGGGACAGGCTTGCGTCAAAGGAAGATTTGGCATAGCTGAATTTGTTCATCATCCTGAACGCTTAACTACGCCTTTAGTACGAAGAAATGGTGAATTCGTTGAGGTAAACTGGGAAGAGGCCTTAGAAATTGTAGCCAATAACCTGAAAAAATATAAGGGAAATAAATTTGCTTTCTTTAGCTCGGCTAAATGTACGAACGAAGAAAATTATCTGGCGCAAAAATTCACTCGCATGGTAATGAAAACAAACAATGTGGACCACTGTGCCCGTCTCTGACACTCTCCAACGGTGGCCGGTCTGGCCGCCAGTCTCGGAAGCGGAGCTATGACTAACTCTATTAGCGAAATCAAAGATGCTGCTTGTATCTTGGTCATTGGGAGCAACACAACTTCCGGCCATCCCGTTATCGCGCTGGAGATAAAGAAAGCTGTGCGCAACGGTGGCAAGCTAATAGTTATAAACCCGAGGGAGATTGAACTGTGCAAATACTCCGATGTATGGCTGAGGCAGGTACCTGGTAGCGACGTCGCCCTGCTCATGGGCATGATGAAAATTATTTACGACGAGGGACTGGCTGATTTAAGCTTCATACATGATTGTTGTGATAACTTCGATGCATTCAAGGAATCTTTAAATAGCTTTGACCTCGATTTCGTGGAAAAAATTACTGGCATCCCGGGAGACAATATCATCGAGGCGGCGAGGTTGTATGCCACATGTAAACCGGCAACCATAATTTATGCCATGGGCATCACACAGCACACGCACGGGACAGACAACGTACTGGCTGTTGCCAACCTAGCCATGCTGACCGGCAATATCGGCCAACCGTCAACCGGCGTGAATCCTTTGCGAGGACAGAACAATGTGCAAGGTGCCTGTGACATGGGCGCATTACCCAACGTTTATACCGGCTACCAGAGAGTCGATAACCCCGATATTCAGAAAAAGTTTGAGATCGCCTGGAGAACAGATCTAAATCCGGCTCCCGGATTAACACTAACAGAGATGCTCGATGGTGCTTATGAAGGTAAGGTCGACGCAATGTACATAATGGGTGAAAATCCGGTGCTAAGCGATGCCGACGCTAATCATACGAGGAAGGCGTTAACCAGGCTCGACTTTCTGGTAGTCCAGGATATGTTCTTAACCGAAACCGCCCAGATGGCCGATGTTGTTTTACCGGCAGCCAGCTTCGCCGAAAAAGACGGCACTTTTACCAACACAGAACGGCGTGTACAACAGGGGAGAAAGGCAATAGAACCGGTAGGTAATTCCAGACCCGACTGGTTAATTTTATGTCAATTAGCCAAGAAAATGGACGCCGATGATTTCGATTTCGAAAACCCAGCCGAAGTAATGGAGGAAATAAATAGATTAACGCCTAGTTACGGTGGCATAACTTATGAACGGCTTAATGAATGTGGCCTCCAATGGCCTTGTCCCACTCCCGACCATCCGGGAACCCCGATATTACATACGGGCAGATTTGCCCGCGGTCTGGGGAAATTTACACCGCTGGAATATAAGCCGCCGGCAGAAGTGACCGATAAGGAATACCCTCTGATACTTACTACAGGGCGAAACCTGTATCACTTCCACACCGGTACTATGACACGCAAAGTCGCCGGCTTGAATACACTCGAACCGGAAGGAGTAGTCGAGGTAAATCCGGCCGACGCGGCTAGGTTGAAGATTAAAGATGGCGAAAAAGTAAATGTGGTCTCTCGCCGGGGCGAGGTTATAGCCAAAGTAGAAATAACTGAGAAATCGCCGCCGAAAGTCGTCTATATGACTTTCCATTTCGCTGAAAGCGCCGCGAATTTACTCACCAACAGCGCATTAGACCCGGTCGCTAAAATACCTGAGTTCAAAATATCTGCTGTTAGAATCGAGAAGATTCGTGAAAAAACGCGTACACCAGCGGCTACCGGAGGTTAATTCATTATGGCAACCGATGTAAGGGAACAGATAAAAGAGATAGTTGCCCCATTTCATGGCCGGGATGTTATTGTTATACCAGCTCTCCAGGCCGTACAAGAGAAATTCGGTTATTTGCCCGAAGTCGCCATGGAGGAAATCGGACGCGTAGCAGGCCTGTCAACAAATGTAATCTACGGGGTAGCCAGCTTCTACGCACAATTCCGGACAACTCCTGTAGGCAAGAAACATGTTGCTGTATGCCAGGGAACAGCGTGTCATGTCCGCGGCAGCGCTCGAATTCTGGAGGCCATTGAACGCGCCCTTGGTATTAAAGCAGGTGAGACGACGTCCGATCTTGAATATAGCCTGGAGACTGTAGCCTGTATAGGCGCTTGTGCGCTGGCACCGACATTAAGAATAAACGAAGAAACGCATGGTAAGTTAACAACCAACGACGTCGACCAACTCTTCCCCAAGGCATCTAAACAAGAGGAGAAGCCAGAGGCATAATGAACACACAAAATAGTGAATTCAGAATCCTGGTTTGCCAATCAACCGGCTGCGAATCCTCCAAATCTGACAAAATCACCCAGGCATTGCAAAGTCAGATCAAGGACCTCGGATTATCCAAAAATGTCGAGGTTAAATTTACCGGCTGTCACGGCTTTTGCCAGCAGGGGCCGATAGTAGTAGTAGAGCCCGAAGGTATCTTTTATACGCAGGTGAAGGAAGAAGACGTTCCCGAAATCCTGAAATCACATGTTATGGAAGGTAAATACGTAGAACGATTGTTTTATCATAACCCGGTTACGGGTGAGGCTATTCCGCGGTATAAGGACGTTCCATTTTACGGTCTGCAGCAGCGGCTGATAGTGCTGCGCAACTGCGGGCATATAAATCCAGAAAAAATCGAAGACTATCTGGCCACGGGTGGATATACAGCACTCAGAAAGGCCATTTTCGAAATGAAGCCGGAACAAATTATCGACGAAATAACCCGTTCTGGGCTGCGTGGCCGTGGCGGTGCCGGATTTCCGACCGGTAGAAAATGGGAGGAGGCGCGCAAAGCCAAAGAGCAGCCAAAGTACGTCGTCTGCAATGGTGATGAAGGCGACCCGGGTGCTTTCATGGACCGTACGGTGTTGGAAGCCGACCCTCATTCTGTTCTCGAGGGAATGGCTATTGCTGGTTATGCCGTTGGCACACCCTATGGTTATATATACGTTCGCGCAGAGTATCCTCTGGCTGTGAAACGGTTGCATTTGGCTATTTCCCAGGCTAAGGAACGAAACCTTATGGGTAGCAATATAATGGGCAGCGATTTCAGTTTCGACGTCGAGATAATGCAGGGCGCTGGCGCCTTTGTCTGCGGAGAAGGTAGCGCTCTAATGTACTCTATAGAAGGTAGAAGAGGAATGCCGCGTGTAAGACCTCCGCGCTCAGTAGCTCACGGGCTGTGGAGCAAACCCACTTCTCTAAACAATGTAAAAACCTTTGCCAATGTGCCCCTTATCATAAACAAAGGGGCAGACTGGTTCAGCAGCATCGGCACTGAGGGCAGTAAAGGAACTGCCGTTTTTGCCCTTACCGGCAAGATAGCCAACAGCGGTTTGATTGAAGTACCAATGGGTACCACCCTGCGCGAGGTCGTCTTCGATATCGGTGGGGGTGTTCAGGAAGGTAAAAAATTCAAGGCGGTACAAACCGGCGGCCCTTCCGGTGGTTGTTTACCCGAGAGCTTCTTAGACCTGCCTATAGATTTCGAGTCGCTGACCAAGGCCGGCTCTATGATGGGCTCGGGCGGTATGGTGGTAATGGATACAGACACGTGTATGGTAGACCTGGCGAAATTCTTTCTCAAGTTTTGTGCCAATGAATCCTGCGGAAAATGCGTACCCTGCCGTGAGGGGCTGCCTTTAATGGTAGAGATTATGGAAAAAATAACACGAGGTGATGGTGAGCCCGATGATATACAGCGACTGATTAATATGGGTGAAACTATATGTAGCGGCGCTCTGTGCGGCCTCGGAACTACCGCACCAAACCCGGTGCTGTCAAGTATCCGCTACTTTGAGGACGAGTGGAAAGCTCACGTTATTGACAAAATATGTCCGGCACTTGTATGTAGGTCTCTAATAAACTTCTATATATTGCCTGATAAATGCGCCGGCTGCGGTATATGTGCCAGGGCCTGTCCCGTGGAAGCAATCAGTGGTGGTAAGAGAATGATTCACGTTATAGACCAGGAAAAGTGCATAAAGTGTGCCACCTGCTTGGAAAAATGTCCTGACCGCTTTAATGCCATCGTCAAGGTGACCGGAGAACATATTACTGTGCCTACCGAACCGGTGCCGATCGGAACAAAATAGAAGTGACGGTATAAAATGGACACTATTACTTTAACTATCGACGGCATAGAAGTTAAAACAACCAGGGGCAAGAGGATCCTGGAAGCAGCGCTAGATGCCGGCATCTACATCCCCAATCTATGTGCACTGCGTGATATTAAGTTACCATTCGGTGCTTGCCGGCTATGCCAGGTTCAGATAGAAGGCCGGCGAAATACTATCACCGCATGCAGCGAACCGGCAGCCGAGGGCATGGTGGTTCACAGCAACACACCTGAAGTGAATTGCCTTCGACGTGAAATCATGGAAATGATGCTGGCCAGGCATCCGCACGAGTGCCTCACCTGCTGGCGGAAGGAACGCTGCCAGCCATTCGATATATGTCTGCGCAATGTGTCAATAACCGAAAGATGTGTCACGTGCCCTAAAAACGGGCACTGTGAACTTCAAAAAGTTGTCGATTTTATTGGCCTCGAAACCATGCCCTATCCCTACAAACCAAAAGGGCTACCAGTTGAAATGGAAAATCCTTTTATAATACGCAACAACAATTTATGCATTCTATGCGGTCGATGTATTAGAGTCGACCAGGAAATATTGGGCTTCCAGGCTATTGCCTTCAATCGTCGAGGAGCCAACACTTATATAGGTGGCGCCTTCGGCAAACCGCTTATCGAGTCCGGATGCACTTTTTGCGGCTCGTGTGTGGAAGTCTGCCCCACAGGAGCACTAATGGATCGCGGTGAAGGATGGAACCGCTGGTCAGACCGTGAAATGCTGTCGATTCGATGCAAATACGCCTGTCCGGCGCAGGTAGACGTTCCTCGCTTTATACGCTTTGTAAGACAGAAGAAATATGCAGAAGCGGTTGCCGTCATTCGCGAAAGCGTTCCCTTTGCCGCTATATGCAGTCTAATCTGTGAACATCCCTGCGAAGCGGAAGGAGCATGCCGCCGCGGCGACCTCGACCACCCGGTTGCTATCAGAGCTCTGGAGCGATTCGCAGTGGAACGAGCGGCCAAGTACGAGGCATCTGAAGGCATGAAAGCAGCATCATCAGGCAAGAAAATAGCTATCGTGGGCTCCGGCCCTACAGGACTGACGGCAGCTTATTATTTGACCAAAAAAGGCGGACACGAAGTGACTGTTTTTGAAAGCCTCGATAAGCCCGGCGGTATGATGCGACAGTCAATACCTGAATATGTCTTGCCTCGCGAGATACTGGACGCGGAGATAGATGGCTTAACCCAGCTCGGTATCAAGATAAAGACGGGACCCAAAGTAGACTCCTTAAATAAGCTATTCGAAAAAGGCTTCGATGCCGTACTTCTGGCTACCGGAGCCGGTGCCGAAACCACATCGGCGTTAAGCGCTAGGGCTAGTACGAAAAACGGAGGAAAAGGTGTCTTCACCGGCGGCGATATGGTGACAGGACAGGCATCATTCATCGAAGCTGTGGCTGCCGGCAGACAGGCCGCGATATCAATCGACCGCTATCTGCATGGCAAAGGAGACATAGTCGAGGTTCTGGCACCGGTAACCGATGGTGTTCCATACGTGGGGAGAATTGATGGTTTCGCCCAAAGGCGGCGCCAGGAAATGCCGACGGCGAAACCTGCCAAGCAAATCGGTAAGTTTAAGCAGGTAGAGCTAGGTTTTAGCGATACACTGGGAGAAGAAGAGGCAAAGCGGTGCATGGGTTGTGACCTCAGGTTTGCCGTAGCTCGCATGGTAGCTACTCCGGAAATCACGGCTGCAAAGACGCCAGTGCGGCCTTAAACAAATAGTCAAACCGATTCTTATTTGGGGGCAATTATGTTCAAAATTGTAGCTAAGGAAAAGCTCAGTCCTGTAATTGACTTCGTCAAAGTTGAAGCGCCGGCAATAGCCAAAAAGGCCAAGGCGGGACAGTTCGTGGTCATTCGCGTTGACGAAGTGGGGGAAAGGATTCCACTTACCCTGGCCGACTGGGATGACAAAGAAGGCACCCTCACCCTCGTGGCCATGAAAGTGGGGACTACCACCTGTAAATTATCGTCCCTCAACACCGGCGACAGTATCTTAGACGTGATCGGTCCTCTAGGAATACCATCCGAGATTGAAAATTTCGGAACGGTAGTCTGCGTTGGTGGTGGGGTGGGCGTCGCCCCAGTGTACCCCATAGCCAGAGCCCTTAAACAAGCGGGGAATGATGTAATCTCAATAATGGGCTCCCGAAATAAAGAGCTTCTCTTCTGGGAGGAACGTTTACGAAGCGTGAGCAACGAACTTGTAGTAACGACTGACGATGGCTCTTATGCACGAAAAGGACTGGTAACTGAGCCGTTGAAGGAAGTGTTAGAGCGGGATAAGGGCATAAGCCGTGTCATAGCTATTGGTCCCGCGATAATGATGAAATTCTGCTGCTTAACCACCAAGCCTTTCGGTGTAACAACTATTGTTAGTCTTAATGCTGTAATGGTCGATGGCACGGGCATGTGCGGTTGCTGCCGGGTTTCTGTTGACGGTCAAACCAAGTTTGTATGCGTAAACGGCCCGGAATTCGATGGACATCAGGTAGACTGGGACCTCCTGTTCAAGCGCCAGCGCATATTCTGCGATGAAGAAAAAGTCTCTCTGGACCTGTGGAAGCAGCGCCACGGACTAATTGGAGAATAGAGATGGAAGAAAAAAAGAAACCCAAGCTTGATTTAAACAGAGTAGCCATGCCCCGCCAGAAGCCGAAGGTGAGGGCAAAGAATTTCAACGAGGTGGCAACAGGCTATACCCAGGATATGGCTCTGCAGGAAGCGGTCAGATGTATCCAATGTCCCAAGCACCCGTGTATCAGTGGCTGCCCGGTAAACGTTGATATTCCGGATTTTATTCAGGCAATACGGGACAATAACATGCCGGAAGCGGTTCGTATATTAAAGAGCAAAAATGCACTGCCGGGAATCTGCGGCCGGGTCTGTCCTCAGGAATCACAATGTGAGGAGGTCTGTACACTGGCCAAAAAGAATGCACCCATCGCTATCGGCCGTCTTGAAAGATATGTGGCCGACTGGGAAAGAGAGCACAAAACCGAAAAGGCTAAAGCTCCAGACCCTCCACCTAGCAAGGGCAACAAAATTGCTGTTATCGGCTCAGGGCCTGCCGGACTCACCTGTGCTGCCGATTTAGCCAGGATGGGCCACCAGGTAACAATGTTCGAATCAAGCCATGTCGCCGGCGGCGTACTGATATACGGTATCCCCGAGTTCAGGTTGCCTAAAGCAATAGTGAACGAGGAAGTTAATTATGTCCAATCACTTGGCGTGGAACTAAAGCTTGATTCTGTGATGGGTAAACTACTTACCATTGATGAACTATTGGGCAGTGGCTATAAAGCAGTCTTCCTTGGAACCGGCGCAGGGTTACCGATGTTGCTTAATATTCCGGGTGAAAATCTGAATGGCGTATTTACGGCCAACGAGTTCCTGACTCGCGTGAACCTTATGAAAGCCTATCTCTTCCCTGAATACGACACACCCATTAAAAGAGGAAGAAAGGTAGCCGTAATCGGTGGTGGCAACGTGGCTATGGACTCTGCCCGCTGTGCTCTTAGGCTCGGCGCCGACGAAGTTTATATACTTTATCGTCGCTCCAGAGTGGAGATGCCGGCACGTAAAGAGGAGGTGGAAAACGCTGAGGAGGAAGGAATTATCTTCAAGTTCCTTGTAAACCCGAAACGCTTCATAGGTAACGACGAGGGCTGGATAACAGCAGTTGAGTGCTATGAAATGGAACTCGGTGAACCCGATGCCAGCGGTAGACGTCGACCCATAGTCAAAGAGAACAGTGAGTTTACCATCGAAGCAGATGTAGCCATTGTGGCACTCGGCACCACACCCAATCCTCTCATTCCATCGACGACAAAAGGTCTGGAGACAAGAAATAATGGCACCGTAGTTGCTGACGAGGAAACAGGAAAAACGGTGAAGGAAGGGGTCTGGGCAGGTGGTGACGTCGTTACCGGGGCTGCCACCGTAATCAGCGCCATGGGTGCCGGCAAGCGAGCCGCAGCATCAATTGATGCCTATCTAACAAACAGCAAATCTTGAGGGCTAGATTCCACCTAAATACAAAGTCTAGCGTTTGACTTTTAGCTTCTGTTTTTTGACTTTGAGTTTCGATTTGGCGGTGGTTCGCGGGCGTGTGCTGACCAAGCAGTGACTTATCTCCTGCTTAAGCTGATTCACGTTAAAGGGTTTTGTTACGAAACGCACCTTTGTCCTGGCAAGAAAGGCTTCGGTATCAGCAGCCATAACATCACCGGTCATAAAGACCACCCGTTTTGCTAAGGACGGTGAAATCCCGCGAATACGCTCATACAGTTCACTGCCGCTTAGTCCCGGCAATTTTATGTCCAGCAATATAAGATTGTACCTTTTTTTCTTAATTCTATCTAAGGCATCCTTACCGTCTTCGGTGACCTCCACCTTATAGCCTTCCTCTCCCAGAATGTGGCTCAATAATTGTCTTATTACCGGTTCATCATCCACTACTAATATTCGGACATTTTTCGTACTCTTGGGTTTATGCAACAAGCCTGCCCTCTTTGCCATACGCTTTTTCTCAGCCACTACTGGCAATTCCACAACAAATGTAGCCCCCTTACCCAGTTGGCTCTCGGCATATATCTTACCGCGATGCTCACTTATAATGCCGTGACAGATGCTCAATCCTAGCCCCGTACCCTTACCCACGTCTCTGGTGGTAAAGAACGGGTCGAATATTCGTCCGAGGTTCTTCCTGGCTATGCCGGGCCCATTATCCTTGAACGATATACGGATAATATCGTCTATTTGCTCCGTCATGATGACAAGTTTCCCTTTGCCATGAGCCAATTTCATTTCCATCTCGGCATTAATAGTCAAATTGAGAAAAACCTGCTGGAGCTGACCGGGGTCGGCTACGGTCAAGGGTAAGTCAGCGGCCAGTTTAGTAACAACTTTAATGTTGTTCGTCTCCAATTCATAGGCCCTCAGGCGTAAGGTAACCTGGATAATCTCATTGATATTGACCGGTATCCGCTCCGGCTTGGTCTGGCGGGCAAATTTAAGTAGTCCACTCACGATACCAGCCACTCGTTGAGCCCCGTCATGAATGACCTCCAAGTCATCCTTTATGTGCTCCGGGACATCCTCCTGCATCAGTAATTCCGCGTAACCGATTACACCTGTCAGCGGGTTGTTTACCTCGTGAGCAACTCCGGCAGCCAGCTCACCTACTGAAACCAGCCGGCTGGCAAGCTGAGCTTTTTGTTCCAGTGCCATCCTTTCCTCTTCAGCTTTTCTGCGTTCAGTGATATCACGCATGACTCCCAAAACACCGCTAGGTCGGCCGTCTGGCGCTCGCACAAAGTTCATTTTCAGCTCTGCCCATAATATCGAGCCGTCGGCACGAACAAATTCCACCTCCACCACCCGTGACCTGTTTGGATCTACAGGTGTAACTTCTGCCAGCGCCACTTCCTCAGCAAAAACTTTCATGGCAAGCTCTTGCGACGACGGCGTCAAAAGCTGCTCTAAGGACATCGACATAACCTCCTCAGCAGTGCGGTCTCCCAGATATTTAATTGATGGGCTAACATAGGTGAACTTCAAATTCATATCCGTAGACCAGATAACATCTCTTACGTTCTCGGCCAAAAGGCGATAACGGGACTCACTTGCTCTAAGCGACTCATCCGCCTTCTTGCGCTCCGTAATATCCCGGACAAACACTACCAATCGTCCACTACCCAATGCCAGATAGTTGACACTAACCTCTACATCGACAATTTCACCGTTCTTTCGCCTATGGCGCGTTTCGAAACGGTCCTGGCCGATTTCCTGAATTCGACGTATTCGCCTGGCTATAGCCCCCTGTTTTTCAATCGCTTCGATATCTGTAATCGACATATTCAATAGTTCATCGCGCCGGTAGCCTATCAAATTGCAGTAGGCCTCGTTTACATCAAGGAAGTGACCCTGCATATCGATAATCCAAAAACCATCCATAGCTGCGCCGATGATGGTCCGGTATTCCTCTTCAGCCTGTTGGCGTTCGGTTATATCGCGAATTACAGCCTGAATTGCCATTTTGCCCTGATATATCAGAGGAGCTACCCTCACCTCCACATCGATCTCTCTGCCGTCAAGCCTGATAAACTTTTCTTCCGTTGTTGGAACTGCCATTCCTGTTTCCAGAGCATAGCGCATTCTCTCGGCGACAAATTCATGATAATTCGGGTGGATTATATCCATTACCGGTTTACCGATAATCTCCTCAGCCGATGATGCACCCAATAGCTTCAACCCCGCACCATTTGTGAAAACGTGTTTGCCCTCAATAGCGACAAAAATGGCTTCTGGAGACAGTTCTACCAGAGTGCGATAGCGCTCCTCACTTTCTCGAAGAGCCTGCTCCGCTCGTTTGCGCTCGGTGACATCGTGTAATATCGTCTGGATAAATTCTTTATCCCCAATAGACGTCAGCTTAGATGTTATGAGTGCATCATATTCGATGCCATCCTTACGTTTTAGCCTTGCGGGATAGTCGATAACACTGCCATGTTTGACCAATTCGCGAATCAAATTCTCCCTGTCAACCTTGTTTACATACATATCGGCCAGACCGACTTTATTGAAATCCTCAGTCGAATATCCGGTAATAGTTTCCATAGCCTTATTAAAAGTGATTACTTTCCCATCGATAGTAGCAAAACCGATGCCAATCGGCGTATTATCGAATATAAGGTGATACCACTTTTCGCTCTCCTCCAGAGCGCTCTCTAATTGTCTGCGTTCCGTGATGTCCTTAACATAAACACACACACCATCTTTCGTAGGATAAGCGCTGATATCAAAAACATAGTTCCTACCACCCAGAGAACGCTCGTTAACAAGATGTTGCGGCTCTTTGGTTGCCAGTGCTTTTCGGTAATAATTCACGGCTTTTCTTGTAGATTCGTCATCCGGGAAAAGATCGAATACACTCTTACCAAGTGCATCTTTTGCTGGAATGCCTGTAAGTTCTTCAGTAGCTTTGTTCCAATAGGTGTATATCAGATTTTGGTCCATGCCAATGAAGATGTCAGTAATGCTTTCCGCAAGCTCCCTGTATTTCGCCTCGCTCTTCGAAAGCTCTTCTTCCACTTGCTTGAATTTGGTTATATCTCGCGCAAATCCTACCAAACCAATTGCAGTGCCGTCTTTGTCAAGAATCGGTATCTTATCCGTCTGCACCCATCTAACACCACTAGCAGATTCATATTCTTCTATTATGTTAAGTTTGGGCCGTCCCGATTTAATTACTTCCTGGTCGTCGTCTGCCATGGGTCTTGCAATTTCAGTTGAGTACAGGTCGAAAACAGATTTTCCTATAAACTCTTCTTCGGACATTTTAAGCGCCTTTGCAAATGTCCTATTTACACGCACAAATCTACCATCTTTATCTTTGTAGAAAATTATTATCGGAGAGGACTCAATAATAAGCTCTAATTGCTGAGGTTCTGTTCTCAGATATTCTTCAAGTGTATTTCGCTCGCTCATAGGTCTACTTTTTTCCTTATCCACGTCTTTCATCTGCCACCCTCCCTTCAAGCAGACTGCAGTACCGCTGGTTTAATATTTCTACTCTCTTTCATATTAATATGTCAAGCAAGAGTATATAAATACAATCATTTGCTAAACGCTTGACAAATACGGCACAAACGCTTAAAATACCTGTCAATTTAATAGACTAAAGGCTGGGAACAGGACTAGTAGGTTTCTTAGCGAAGCTACAGAGAGTCAGGCAAGGTGAAAGCTGACGCCGGCGCAAAAACTGAATGGACCTGGGAGCCGCAAACCGAAAGGCTGATTCAGTACAAGTAGGCTTTGACGCAGAGGGCAGCGTTATTATAGCTCGGGGTATCGCTACAAGAAATTGAGGCGGTACCTTAATGAGATGGTCGGAAGACCAATAAGGGTGGCACCGCGAAGATCAAGCCTCTCGCCCCTTAAGCGAGAGGCTTTGTATTTGAAGGAGGTTATTCTCATGATGAATAGACTTATATGGCCCCCTGAGGGCCAATAACAAATAGCCAAACAACCATCAGTAATTAAATTTGAAAGGAGACTCATGAAAGGACAAGAGACCAAAATCATACTAACCGAAAAGGAAATGCCTACTACCTGGTACAACATCCTACCCGACCTGCCCAAACCGCTGCCGCCATTGTTGCACCCCGGGACCGGCCAGCCTACTCCTTTGCCTCCACCGCTTTTCTCCAAAGGTATGCAGGAGCAGGAATTTAGCAAAGAACACAATATAGAGATACCCGATGAGGTGCTGGATATATACAAGCTGTGGCGGCCAACTCCAGTAATCCGTGCTTATCGTCTGGAAAAGGCGCTGGATACGCCAGCCAAAATCTTCTACAAGTACGAAGGAGTAAGCCCGGCTGGCAGCCATAAGCTGAATACTGCTGTGGCTCAGGCCTATTATGGCAAGAAAGATGGAATAAAGCGCTTCGCTACTGAGACCGGCGCTGGTCAGTGGGGCAGTGCGCTATCGATGGGCTGTGCCTTCTTCGGTATAGAATGCAAAGTGTACATGGTCAAGGTCAGCTATAACCAGAAGCCTTACCGTCGAATTCTCATGGAAACCTGGGGGGCTAAGTGCGTGGCCAGCCCCAGCCAGGATACCGAGATAGGTCGCAAAATTCTGGCCGAAGACCCCAACTCACCCGGCACCCTGGGCATTGCCATCAGCGAGGCTATAGAGGACGCTTTCAAACGCGAAGATACCTACTACTCCATAGGCAGCGTCATCAACTCCGTCCTGCTCCACCAGACAATCATTGGTGAAGAAGCTAAGAAGCAGATGGAGAAGGCAGGTCTATATCCGGATATCATCGTCGGCTGTATCGGCGGCGGCAGCAATTTTGCCGGCATGTACCTGCCCTTCGTCAAGGATAAAATACAGGGTAAAAAGCCAAATCTGCGCATCATCAATGTAGAACCAGCAGCCTGTCCCAGCGTAACCAAAGGGCCCTATACCTGGGACTATGGTGATGTAGCTGGAATGGCGCCAATCGCCAAGATGTACACCCTTGGGCATACCTTTGTACCACCGGGGATTCATGCCGGCGGGCTGCGCTATCATGGCATGGCTCCTATAATCTGCCACCTTCATAAATTAGGATTTGTCGAAGCCAAAGCTGTGCCCCAGGTGGCGACTTTCCAGGCCGGAATACAGTTCGCCCGGACCGAGGGCATAATCCCGGCACCAGAGCCGAACCACGGCATCAGGGTAGCCATAGATGAGGCGCTGGCTTGTAAAGAGTCTGGAGAATCAAAGACCATTCTCATAGCCCTTAGCGGACACGGACATTTCGACCTGGCCGCTTACGATGAGTTTCTCAGCGGCAAGCTTCAGGACTACGACTATCCCGCAGAGAAAGTGAAAGAGGCCCTGACACACCTTCCCAAGGTGGAATACGTAGAGTCTTAATCCGGACACAAATACTGGTTATTGTGTTCTTACCCTAACTCCCTCCCTTCATGGGAGGGGGTTAGGCGGTGTTAAAAAGTGAATCCCATCCTAAATTTAAGTTTAGATATTTTAATCTGGTCGGTAGATCCATAATTTGGATGACCTGAAGACTACAGCCTAATCTTCATACCCTCATAGCCCATATCTATGCGTGTTCCCAGTTCCCGAGCCACTATCTTTACTTCTCGTTCAACTTCTCTCTGAAAAGTGGGGGGAATATGACTAACAACAACTCGTGGCAAATATCCTTTGGCCCCCCGGAACTCCATGAGTTCCTTCTTCAGCAGCGAGGGAGATAAATGACCAACGCTTTCTAAGAAGTCTTTAGACTTATCAGGGCCGGAAACCTCGATTATGAGCAGCTGTGGAGAAATATGGTCCCAGCAAGCCCTCAGCCCTGGTCCAGTATCTCCGGTGTAGAATAGACTGGCACCATCCCGAGATGTAACCTGAAAACCTACTGCCGATACTGCATGTTGCACTGACACCGCTAACGCTTCATAACCTTGAATACTTTGCGGCTTCAGCGGCTCAATTGCTCTTAGCTGTAGATATGGCTTCTCTTTTGATGGCCATTTGGAGAAGTCGGCATACATCTTGCCATCGAGAAGGCAGTTATTCAGTACCTCAAGAGTTTGACTCAAAGCAAAAATTTCAACCGGCGACGGGAAATAAGCACCGTTGGCAGCCAGCGTAACCAGGTCCCGGCTATGGTCAAAATGGTGATGTGTAATTAGCACTGCCCTTATTTTTTGCTGCTCCGACAGTGAAAGGCTCGATGTCAGACCACCGGCGTCCAACGCCAGAACACCATCGACGAGGATGGATGACATTCGCAATCCTTTAGCTTCACCACTGTGAGCACCTAAAATTCTAACTTCCAATTGCATACCTCCAAGAGAAATGATGAAAGGGGCTTTGTTGTCGGTTACTAACTATTATTCCGCAAGACAATTTACCCATTATGTACCTATTAAGCTATACTAATCAAGTGTTAATTTTTGATAAGCTAAATTTTTGTGCTACAATTCGCACAATTTTAAATCAGGAGTGTTTTAGATGAGAAGAGTCTTAATTGGCTTCTTAGTATTGAGTTTAGCACTAGGCATGGCAGGCTGCCTGGTTTCCGCGCCCAATACCACCATACCGTCACTCCCCCAAAGTCAAACACCGGCAACGTCCACGCCTAAACAACCGCTGGATACTAGCTGGTCACCGCCGACGATGGGGGCCGAATCGCCGACACTGCCCAGCATAGCCGATGTGGTGGAGAAAGTTTATCCATCGGTAGTGGCCATAAATACAGAGGTCGTGACTCTTGATTTCTTTCGAACTCCCTTTACCCAAAAAGGAGCTGGCTCAGGCTGGATCATAGATAAAGATGGCATTATCGTTACCAATAATCACGTAGTCGAAGGAGCCAAAAAGGTCACTGTTGAATTGAGCGACGGCAGAACCTTCGATGCCGACCCCAAAAACATACATACCGACCAGTTGACAGACCTAGCTGTTATCAAGATTGATGCCACCGATCTGCCTGCTGCCAGCATAGGTGATTCATCAAAGCTCCGGGTCGGTGATTGGGTGGTAGCTCTCGGAAATCCTTTAGGGGAGGGAATCAGAGCAAAAGAAGGTACCGTTAGCGGCCTCAAGGTATCTCTTGACGTAGAGCAAGGTCAGACATTGGATGACCTCATAGAGACCTCGGCAGCCATTAACCCCGGTAACAGCGGCGGGCCACTGGTCAATATGAAGGGAGAGGTCATCGGAATCACCAGTGCCAAGGTCGCTGCAGTTGGAGTGGAGGGTCTGGGTTATGCAATAAGCTCCAAAACCGCCATACCGATTATCGAACAATTAATCACACAGGGTTATATAATCCGCCCGTGGCTTGGAGTAACGCTGTCTACCGTTGACCAGTACTTAGCAGCGATTTATCGTTTACCTGTTTCTAAAGGTGTGGTTGTTGCCTATGTTATGCCAGGCAGTCCCGCAGCGGAGGCGGGCTTACAAGAACTCGATGTCATTACTCAATTCAAGGGGCAAGATGTCACCACCGCCGAGCAACTAATAAATGCTATACACGATTCAAATATCGGGGACGAAGTCACTATAACATTTGTCAGGGGCAGCGAGACGAAGACAATTACTACTCGCCTTGTACAAAGCCCCTCTCCAAGCAGTTAAATAGAGTTGTAGAGAAGACTCCACGGCTCGTCAGGCTGACTTTTTAATGCCGAGCAAGATCTCATAACCGGAAATACGGAACCGCTCGGTATGACTTCCATCTGGAGGAATTGCCGAAATTAGCTCGGTGGTCAACGTTTCCTGCTTGATATAATCAGCAAAGCCGGTCATAACACGTTCCAGTGAATCCCCACCCTGGTAATAGGCAACTATATGATCGGTAATATCCAAGCCTGATGAACGGCGCATCGTCTGCAAACGCCGAACCACTTCCCGAGCAATGCCTTCGGCTTCCAATTCGGGCGATAATTCGGTTGCCACTGCTACTCCATAATCACCCTCGACTGCAGAAACGTAACCAGGTCTATCAATAACTTCTTTCTCTTCTCCGAAATCCATCTCTTTTACATTGAGCTCATCCAATATTTGATGAGTCAATTTTCCTAATGCGTTTCTCTCACTTGCTGACCTGACTTTGACCAATGCTTTCGCCAGGGGCTGGCGTACTTTTATGTTGGCCTTAGCCCTGGCGGCACGCCCCAGACTGCAAATCGTCATAACCAGACTGGTGGCTTCGACAAGTTTCTCATCTACCTTAGACAAGTCAGCAACAGGAAAGTCAGTCAGATGTACACTTTCCGCAGCTTCGGCCTCAACCGAGCCGACGAGATTGCGGTAAATCTCCTCAGCTATAAAAGGCGTAAAGGGCGCCATAAGTTTCGAGAGAGTAATGAGACAATGATATAAGGTCGAATAAGCTGCCAGCTTATCGGCATCGCTTTGACTCTTCCAAAACCGCCTGCGGCTGCGCCGTACATACCAGTTAGAAAGCTCGTCGATAAAGGTCTCAATCTTCCGTCCCGCCAGCGTCGGGTCATAGTTATCGAGGGCTCCGTCTACTTCAGCCACCAGCTGATTAAGTCTGGAAAGAACCCATCTATCTAAGTCTGAAAGCAAAAGTTCAGCAGCTGCTTTAGGATTAAAGCGGTCGATATTGGCGTAAACGACAAAGAAAGAATATACATTCCATAATGTAAGTAGTATATTGCGTAGCACTTCACCTACGGCTTCGCTGGAAAAGCGGCGTACATTACCCGCCGGAGCCGACGTGAACAGATACCATCGCAACGCGTCGGCACCATGTTTATCGATTACCGACCAGGGGTCAACGACATTTCCTTTGGCTTTACTCATCTTCTCGCCTTCGGCATCCAGAATGTGTCCCAAACATATGACATTCTTGAAGCAAGGGCGCTCGAATAGTAAGGTTGATATGGCATGCAGGCTATAAAACCATCCGCGTGTCTGGTCAACCGCTTCGGATATGAAGTCAGCAGGAAAATTCAGCTTAAAGATATCCTGATTTTCGAACGGATAATGCCATTGAGCAAAAGGCATGGCACCTGAATCAAACCAGCAATCGATTACCTCAGTTTGACGAATCATTTTACCGCCGCAGCCGGAACACGAAAAAGTTATGCCATCTACATAAGGACGGTGCAAGTCCAGCGGCTCGACCAAGCCGGAAACATCCGGCTTTGATTTCAACTCATCCAGGCTACCGACGCATTCATAGCTACTACAATGAGCGCAATTCCAGATATTCAGCGGTGTTCCCCAGTATCGCTCTCTGGAAAAAGCCCAGTCCACATTGTTCTCCAGCCAGTTCCCAAATCGACCGTATTTTATATGAGACGGGTACCAGTTTATTTCATCGTTTCCCGAAAGAAGCGCCTCTTTCTTAATGGACGTCCTTATATACCATGTCCTTTTGGCGTAATAGAGCAATGGTGAATCGCAACGCCAGCAAAAGGGATAGGTATGGACAATGCGTCCGCTTCTAAATAGCAACCCCCTCGATTTCAGGTCTTCCAGAACAAAAGGGTCAGCATCCTTGACAAATTTACCGGCAAAAGAAAAGGTTCCGGTCATTCTGCCGTCCAGGTCTACGGGCTGCACAAAGTCTAAACCTTCGTCCTTCCCCGCCTCGAAATCGATCTCACCGAACGCCGGTGCAATATGGACTATACCAGTCCCCTCTTCCATTGATACAAAGTCCCCTGCGATTACGTGGTAGGTCAGGTTCTCGTCCTCGGGCTGTATAGTCAACATTTCGTAAGATAGATTTTCGTCGGTGATACGAGCGCCGAATCGTCTTCTTTCAACACCGAATCGATGTGGGTTAAACAGAGGCTCGTACTCAAGCCCGACCAGCTCTTCTCCGGGAACAACAGTAATCGATTCATAACTTTCCAGTTGGGTCTTATCCACCAGCGCCGTGGCTAAAATCAAATAGTCGTCAACACCTTCCATAATGCTGTACTGGGCTTCGGAGGCCACAGCCAGAGCCGTATTACCTGGCAGTGTCCACGGAGTCGTTGTCCAGGCCAATAGAAATACCGGTTTATCTGCGCCATGGACAGCAACAAAACTCTTAAAACCTAGCTGCGAACTCGGAGTAATTTTGAACTTTATGTAAACCGAAGGATCTTCGGCATCGTCCTTATAGCCCAGAGCGACCTCGTGGGAACTCAGAGACGTGCCGCATCTCGGGCAATGAGGCGTCACCCTGTAGCCCTGATATATAAGTTTCTTATCCCATAGCTGCTTTAGCGCCCACCAGCAAGATTCAATATATGTATTTTCCAGAGTTTTATAAGCGTGTTCCAAGTCCAGCCAGAAGCCTATACGCTCGGTCATAGAGTCCCATTCTTTGAGATAGCTGAAAACGCTTTCCCGACATAGGTTATTAAATTTAGCTATCCCGTAGTCCTCAATCTGGCTCTTACTGGTAAAGCCAAGTCTCTTCTCAATTTCCAGTTCCACCGGAAGCCCGTGGGTATCCCAACCCGCTTTGCGCGGCGCATAGTAACCTTTCATCGTCTTGTATCGAGGGATAACGTCTTTAAACACGCGTGACAAAACGTGGTGGATGCCGGGACTACCGTTAGCTGTCGGCGGCCCTTCATAAAAAGTGAAATTGGTATCGCCAAGGCGGTTTTCGAGGCTTTTTTCGAAGATCTGGTGTGTTTTCCAGAAATCCAGGATGGTTTTTTCTAACTGAGGGAAATTAACCTTGCTGTCTACCGGTCGGAACATGCCTAATGCTTCTTCAATAGAATAGCTACTTTGCGCATTTCGCCCTCACCCATGCTCTGTGTTGTAACATCCGGATTATCGGTCAAAGCCAGGTGAATAATCCGCCGTTCATCCGCAGGCATAGGCTCAAGCATTATCAAACGCCGGTTTCTTTTTACCTGTTCCGCCAGACGCAAAGCTAGATTCGTTAACGATTCGTAACGACGTTGTTTGTAGCCAGCAATGTCAACATTTATCGGCACCCATACTTTTAATTTCTCAGCCACTATCAATCTGACTACGTACTGAAGAGATGCCAGAGTCTGGCCACGACGCCCTATTAATACCCCTAAGTCCTCACCCTCGATATTTAGAGTTACCGGCAGTTCATCGGTATTTTCTCGGACTACGGAGACTTCCGCCGTTAACTTCATCAATTTAATTAGCGTCTCTAAGACTTCTTTGGCCACCTCAAACGCATTCCCCTTCTCGTCAGCCTCGAGTTTTAACCTAACCTTAATTTTAGCTTCCTCAACTCCCATCCCCAAAACGCCTGACCTCCCCTTTTTCAATACCGTCACTTCCACTTTATCTTCGCTCACGCCAAGTTGCTCCAGTGCCGTCTGAATAGCTTCGTCCACCGTTTTTCCACTTACTTCCAGTTCTTTCATCTTCCAAAAATCCCCCGCTTCTTCTCTACAGACCCTTTCTTTATTGTCTTAGACTCCTCACTCGCTTTTTGTAGTGTTTTCGACGGCTGTACTTGGGGTGCTTTCGGTGCCTGTAATACTTTTTGCCCGGGTTGCGGCGTTGGTGCCGGCTTCGGAGCCGAAGGAGCCCTGAGATACCCCCAGCCACCGCTAACGAAATACTGAATTACGATGCCGATTATATTCGACACTACCCAGTATAGAGCTAAGCCACTGGGAAATGACAGAGTAAACAATCCAAACATGAGTGGCATCATGGTCGTGGTCAGGTTAGTCATCGACCGCTGCCTCGGGTCGGTGGCCGGCGGCGTTACCATCTTTTGCTGCACCCACATTGTGCCACCTACAAGTATAGCCAGGATGAGATTAGGGTCCGGCCGTGATAAGTTAAGCCATAGAAACTTTTCCCCCAGCGGGATGGCATGGGCAATCGGAGCCCACGAATAAAGATGCTGCGATAAGCTTAACAAGCTTGCGGGAGTGGCCCCCAAGGCCTGCAGGATGGACTGGTATAGAGCTATCCAGATAGGCAGCTGAATGAGTAAAGGCCATAGACAGCCGAGAGGATTAATACCAGCCTCACGATAAAGCTTCATCATCTCCTGCTGTAATTTCTGCTGATTTTTAGCGTACTTCTTCTGGATTTCCTGAATCCTAGGTTGTAACGTCTGCATTGCCTTAGTGGATTGTGTTTGTCGCACCGTCAGCGGGAAAAGTATCAAACGGACAACAACCGTAAGCACGATTATTGATAACCCGAAGCTGCCCCCCAGTACACTGGTTAAGGCAATCAGGCTGTTGAGCACAGGCTCAAGGATTACAGTGTTCCAAATAGCTACCATATCTAATTTCTACTTAACATCCGAATAACAGAAATCCCAGACCTTCTGTCCGGTCTCCACATTTACTCCGTAGACACAGAAATTTCCTGCGTGTACATAAACCAAGTTGCCATCAACCAAAAGAGGGGCCATTACCGCAGAACCTATATTAATTGACCGAACTAAATTACCACTGTCTGATTCCAGAACATACAGGTCACCAGCTTGGGAAGCTACTATTATCAGATTATCTGCCAACACAGGATTCGAAACAATCGGTGCATCGGCAACGAATTGCCACTCCTCCTTGCCGGTATTAACGTTAATGGCATATACCTTATTATCAAGACATCCGGCATACACGGTGTCGCCTTGAACTACCGGAGTCGACCAGAACCAGTTGTCTCCCTGAAAATCCCATTTAACGCTACCGGTTGTTTTATCAAGAGCGTACAAACGGTTGTCGAAAGTTCCTACAAAAATACTGTCTGCCGAAACTGACGGCGATGAAGCTATGCTGGAAGGTAATTCTGCGCTCCAAATCATGGTTCCGCTATCGGCTGACACGACGAATAGTTTTTTCTCGTAGTTGCTAATATAAATAACACCGTCTTCCACGACAGGAGACGTCCATATTTTCCCACCCGTATTAAATTCCCACTTCTTCTCACCATAAACCGCGTCCAGGGCATAAAGATTGCCGTCGGAGCTGCCTACGTATAAAATATCGCCAACAACTACCGGGCTGCCGACTATTGCGCCCATCGAGCTTGAACCTCCACTCGGATATGTCCATTCGCCTTTGGACCGCAGTGGAACGCCTTCGGTATAGCCCGGAGATAGCCTGTCTATGGCCACCACTCTACCGGTTTCGCCCGAGTAAATACCGACACAAAGGAGGTCTCCTGCAACTGCAGGCGTCGCATAGATACTCTGTTGTGGGGCTGCCGGTGCACAGGCCGGACCACATATGGTACCTGGAGTGCCTGCCCTCGGCACAGTGAAAACCCATTCGTTTTCGCTGGGAAAATTCAAATTTTGACTACGAGCCTCTGGGTTAATGGCGAACACTCTGCCATCAATGCCGCCAAAATAAACAACATTGTCAGATGCAGCAAAACCCGACCACCCTTGAAAGGTCGGACCGGAGCAGCCAACGGCAACCAGGCTGAGAACAACCAGACATACCACCAGATTCAATATACTCTTTTTTGTTCTAAACAAACTGGCCATCTGAATCATCATCTATTAAAAAACTTAGAAATTATGGTACCGGGTCATAGCCACCCTCAGTCCACGGGTTGCACCGCCCTATGCGCTTCGCTGCCAGCCAACA
>CAZJID010000004.1:0-46394 GCA_964545945.1 uncultured Dehalococcoidales bacterium | reverse complement strand
GGTGCACAAGCCGGACCGCATATGTTACCTGGAGTGCCTACCTTGGGGACACTGAAAACCCATTCGTTTTCGCTGGGAAAAGTCAAATTTTGGCTGCGAGCTTCCAAACTAATGGAAAATACCCTGCCGTCTATACCGCCAAAATAAAGAATGCCTTCATTCTCAGCAAAACCCGACCACCCTTGAAAGGTCGGACCGGAGCAGCCAACAGCAATCAGACTGAGAACAACCAGAGAAACTGTCAGATTTAATATATTCCTTTTTGTTTTAAAAAAACTGACCACCTGATTCACCATCTGCTATAAAATCGATAAATTATGGTACCGGGTCATAGCCACCCTCAGTCCACGGGTTACAACGCCCTATACGTTTCGCTGCCAGCCAGCCCCCTTTTATAATACCGTACTTCCGGATGGCATCATAGGCATAATGAGAACAGCTAGGTTGAAAGCGACAAGCCGGAGGGGTAACCTGTGATACTGTAGACTGATACAGCTTAATTAACTCCAGTATGAACCGCTTCATCTTTATTTGTTAAGTTGGCTCGACTCAAAAGCGTCTCCACCGCCTCCTCAAGCCGGTGATAATCAGCAGTTACGGACTGCGGCCGAGCAATTAATACAATATCCCATCCTGGTTTAACAGGTGTTACCCGACAAATCTCCTTGAGTAATCGCTTAACCCGGTTCCGTACTACGGCCTTACCTACATTCTTAGTTACTGAGAAACCGTAACGGCTGCAATCGCGCTCATTAGGCAACACTTTCATAACCAGAAGGTTATTTACCCAAGCTTTACCAGATTTATAAACCGAAAGATATTGGGCTCTCTTAGTCAAAGCCCATTTCTTTGTCATACTGCTAAACTGGCGTCAACCGCCACCGGCCTTTAAGCCGCCGCGATTTCAACACCTTCCGTCCACCGGAAGTGGCCGCTCTCGCCCGGAAACCGTGCTTACGTTTTCTTGCTCTTTTTTTGGGTTGGTACGTTCTTTTAGGCACTTGGCTCTTTTCCCGAAACTGCGACTTTAGTCTCCGCTACCCTTTTAGGACTTATATGGTCTGGAGTATAAGGTAATAAAGCCAGATAGCGAGCTCTCTTTATGGCTAATGCCAAACGGCGCTGGTGCTTGGCACAAACGCCCGTCCTTCGCCTCGGTTCAATTCTGGCCCGGTCAGAAACATATCGGCGCAGCTTGAAGGCATCTTTATAATCTATTTCGCTCTTGTCTGCACAAAACGGGCAAACTTTGGGCTTAAAGACGAAACGTCGTCCTTTCTCTCTTACTTCTTTAGCCCCCTCGCCTTCCTCCATTATCTAATCTATGCCTCCTTTTCCGAATAAAAATCATTAAAACGGTAAATCTTCAGGCTCGATCTCTTCCTCGCCAGCTTCAGCAGTTACTTCAGCAGGTACTTCGGCGGGGACTTCTTCGCCTGGAAGTTGTGCCATCGCCTGCCTGTCGAGGAATAGTACCCTATTGGCTATGACCTCAACTGTGATGCGTTTCTGGCCATCCCTACCCTCCCAGGCACGGGTCCGCAAGCTGCCTTCAACATATACCCGCTGCCCCTTATTCAAGAACTGATTGCAACTCTCAGCCTGTTTCTTCCAGGCAACTACCGTAAACCATTCCGTGTCCTGTCTACGTTCTCCTTCAGAAGTTGTATAGGTCCGGCTGGTAGCAACACGGAAAGAAGTCACCGGATTACCGTTCGCCGTAAAACGCATCTCCGGGTCGGTTCCCACATTCCCAATAAGCATTATCCTGTTTAAGCTCACCATGATCCCCTCCTTATACCTTAATCCGCCAACCTTATCAGGAGATGACGTAGAATCTTCCCGGAAAGTCTAAAATTAGCTTCAAGGTCTTTAGTTACGCTCGGTTTTAAATTGACCTTGCTTAACACATAGTTCCCCTCTGAAAACCGCTTTATGGGATACGCAAGCTGTCGCCTGCCCCACTGATTCACCTCGTCTACGGTTCCTCCTACTTTGCCAATTAAATCACTCAGTTTTGCGATAAAATCGGGCATTTCGTCATCGGCAACTTCGGGGCTGACGATCAATACCAGTTCATAATTAGACACGTATATTACCCTCGAAACTCAAAGTTTTGACATTATAGCATATCAATCTAAATAGCAACAAGTTAAAATCAAAGCTGCGGTCTCTTGCAATTTGGTCTCATCTGACTTATATTTTGTGGTACGGGAGGGCTACTTTGGAAATCTGCATAATCGGCCTGCCAAAGAGCGGTAAAACGACTATTTTCAATGCCCTGACCAAGGGAAAAGCAGATACTACAACTTATGCCACTACAGCGCTGGCTCCTAACATCGGAGTGGCCAAGGTACCCGAACCCAGACTGCAATTTCTGGAAAAGCTATTTCAGCCTAAGAGAGTAATACCCGCTGAAGTCAAGTACGTTGATATTGTAGGCATCGCCAAAGACTTCGGTAAAGGAGAAGGAATAAGCGGTAACCTCCTGAGCTATCTAAGCAACGCCGATGCTTTGCTACATGTTATCCGGGCTTTCGAGGATGAAGATGTGCCTCATATAGAGGGCGATATCAATCCAAAGCGGGATATAGCTACAATGAATCTTGAGCTTGTCTTCTCAGATATAGCCATAATTGAAAGAAGATTAAAGCGACTGGAAGATTCTTTAAAAGGTGCCAGGCAGGCAGAACGAGACCCCTTCTTGAAAGAACAATCTTTACTTCAAAGAATAAAGTCACAATTGGAAAAAGAAATTCCGATATGGCAGCAAAGTCTAACCGACGAAGAAATTAAAAGCCTGGTAGGTTACCAATTTCTAACCGCGAAACCAATGTTGCTGGTTATAAATATCGGGGAGAATCAGTTAGCGAATAACAAGTCTTTTGAATCTGATATACGCTCAAGCTATTCGCATTCTCTATTTGAAGTGGTTGCTTTATGCGGGAAATTAGAGATGGAGTTGGCACAGCTAGACGAAGACGATAGTACAGAATTTAGAAAAGCCCTGAACCTTGCAGAGCCTGCCGTAGACCGCATAATTAGACTTTCGTATCAACTGCTGGGATTAATCTCCTTTTTTACTACCGCTTCTGACGAATTAAAAGCCTGGACAATTACCAGAGGGACATCTGCTGTAAAAGCTGCAGGAAAAATCCATTCTGATATGGAAAAGGGCTTTATTCGGGCGGAAGTAGTTAATTTCAGTGATTTAGATAAATGTGGCAGCGTGACCGAAGCAAGAAAGCACGGGCTCCTCAGACTCGAAGGCAAGAGCTACATCGTGCAAGACGGAGACATAATAACCTTTCTTTTCAATATATAATTCAAGCCAATAACTTAAGAAAGTTGTTCGCTCAATAGTGTAGCAATTATAATCTTAAACATCGCTATTTTCTGGTATAATACGACCACACACCCTAAAACAAGGAGAGGTATGCAGCGAAGGACAAAAAACATCGTTTGGTTTGATGAAGTAACCAAGGTTGATATCCCCATGGTAGGTGGCAAGGGGGCCAACCTTGGTGAGATGGTTCATTCTCAAATCCCCGTTCCACCTGGTTTTATTGTCACAGCGGATGCTTATTTCAAGTTTCTTCAGGGCGCTGATATAACGGACGAAATTCGAGGCCATCTTGAAAATCTGAATGTCAACGATAGTAAGAAGCTCCAAGAGATTGCCGATTTAATCAAGGATAAAATTTCCAATGCACCTATGCTGCCGGATATGGTGAAGGAGATAAAAGAAGCATATCGTAAACTAGGTGGAGGATTGGTAGCAGTACGCTCATCGGCTACAGCCGAGGATTTGCCGGAAGCTTCTTTCGCCGGACAACAGCGTACCTTTCTCAACATCCAGGGTGAAGACGACGTTGTGGCAGCTATACAGGGCTGCTGGGGTTCCCTGTTCGAACCACGAGCCATATTCTATAGACAAGAGAACGGTTTCGACCATTTTAAAGTCGGTATCGCTGTACCTGTACAGAAGATGATTCAATCAGAGGCCTCTGGAGTAATGTTCACGATAGAACCTTTGAGCAATGATACAAATAATATATTAATTGAAGCCATCTTCGGATTGGGTGAAGCAATCGTATCGGGCGATGTTACACCTGACCAGTATCTGCTTAATAAAAATGACACCACCATTATCGACAAGAAGGTCCAAAAGCAGGAATGGCAGCTGGTGAAAAACGCCGAAGCTGCATCCGGCGAACTGGAACCAAACCTCAAAGTCTCTGTTCCAGCAGCGGCACAAAGCAAGCAAAAGCTGGCAGACAAGGATATTATTGCGTTGGCCAAATTGGGGAAAATGATTGAAGAGCATTACGAGTTTCCGCAGGATATCGAATGGGCGAAGCAAGGAACACAGATCTACATACTACAAACGCGTCCGGTCACCACTTTGAAACAGAAGCTGGATACACGGGTCCATCGCAAGATAAAGGCTCGTGCGATTTTAACCGGCGTCGCTGCCAGTCCGGGAATAGCGGTAGGCCCGGTTAAAATAGTACCTGTAGCTTCACAAATCGATAAGGTCAAAGAGGGGGATGTTCTGGTTGCAGAAATGACAACCCCGGATTTCGTTCCAGCCATGAAGCGGGCAGCGGCTATCGTTACCGACCGCGGTGGAAGAACAGCTCATGCGGCTATCGTAAGCCGGGAATTAGGCATTCCTTGCGTAGTTGGCACAGAAGTAGCAACAAGAACTTTAAAAGACGGCGAGGAAATAACCGTAGATGGTTCCGACGGCAAGGTATATTCCGGGAAGGTAGCCGAACCCTCAACAAAGTCCACCCCGGCCATTATTTCAACCGAACGGATTGAGACCAAAACTAGAGTCTATGTAAATCTGGCGGAACCTGAACTGGCCGAGGGCGTTGCCTCTCGGCATGTGGACGGTGTCGGTCTGCTCAGAGCAGAGTTTATGATAGCGCAAATCGGCGGGCATCCCCGATATATGCTGCATGAGGGGAAAGGCGAACAATTCATGGAAATGCTGGCCAAGGGCATTACCACTTTTACCAAAGCTTTTCATCCAAGGCCTGTCGTTTATCGCACTACTGATTTCAAAACTAACGAATACAGAAACCTGCGCGGTGGCGATAAGTATGAAGAATTCGAGGAAAATCCCATGATTGGATATAGGGGCTGCTCGCGTTACATGAGAGAAACCGAAGTTTTCCGGCTGGAAGTGGAAGCAATTAAAAAGGTTTGCCAGTCCTACGATAACTTGTACGTAATGATACCCTTTGTCCGTTTCGTAGATGAACTGGCCAGGATAAAAAGATTTATCGTTTCTGAGGGATTATACCAGTTTCCTAATTTCAAATTATGGATGATGGCTGAAGTGCCATCGAATGTTTTCCTTATCGACAAATTCCTGGATGTGGGCATAGACGGCATATCTATAGGTTCGAACGACCTGACACAACTGATCCTTGGTATAGACCGCGACAATCCCAAGCTAGCTCCGGAGTTCGACGAGAGAAACGAAGCAGTACTCTTAGCTTTAGAAAAACTGATAACTGTGTGCGCTAAGAAAGGAGCCACCGCTTCCATTTGTGGTCAGGCACCATCCGTATACCCGGAACTTACCGAGAAACTGGTAAAATGGGGGATCACCTCGGTCTCGGTAAGCCCCGATATGATAGATGAAACAAGACGTATAATTGCTGCTGTTGAAGCGAAACTTGGCCAATCATAGCCTTGCTGTATGGCAGGAGTAAAAATTAAGTTTTGATGGTCAATTCAAACATTCGGCAGCGTATAGAGGAATCTGAAAACAGGCTGTCTCCCTTCGCCTCTAAAAGCAAGCTTAGTCGCGGTAGACTCAGATGGGAAGAGCCCTCTTCACTGCGAACGGATTTCCAACGGGACCGTGATCGAATAATATACTCAAATGCCTTCCGCCGTCTCAAACACAAGACCCAGGTCTTTATCGCACCATTAAGCGACCATTTTGTAACCAGATTGACCCACACTTTAGAAGTCTCACAGATTGCGCGAACCATATCGAGAGCGCTGAACCTAAATGAAGATTTAACCGAAGCAATCGCATTGGGACATGATCTGGGTCATACACCTTTCGGTCACGTTGGAGAACAGATTTTAAACGAACTCTTTCCCGGCGGGTTCAAACATAATGAACAAAGTTTGAGAGTTGTCGACTTGCTGGAAAAAGACGGAAAAGGACTGAACCTGACATGGGAAGTCAGAGACGGTATTCTAAACCACTCCAAGAGCGGAATCGATATTCTCGGTGAAGGATGGACAGAGGTAGGCACTATCGAAGGCCAAGTTGTTAAGATAGCCGACATAGTGGCTTATGTAAATCACGATATTGACGATGCCGTACGGGCCGGTGTAATTTTAGAAAAAGATTTACCGGCCACCGCATTAAAGCTACTCGGCGATACCACCAGCCGTAGGATAAATACTCTGGTGTGTGATATAGTGCTCAATTCGCTGGCATCTATGGAATCTAATTCAAAAGGGCCAACCATTGAAATGAGCGCTAACGTCCTAGAAGCTACCAACGACCTGCGTGAGTTTCTCTTTGACAAGGTGTATAATCCAAGCCTGGCCGGTAAAGATACACTAAAAGCCAAAAGGGTTATACGCCTTCTATATTTATATTTTTTAAAACACGAAAAACAGCTGCCGGAAGAATATGTCTACCGTGATGATACGGTTGAGCGAAAGGTGACCGACTATATTGCCGGAATGACCGACCAGTATGCACTAAGAATAGCCAAGGAAATCAGATACAAGAAGCCGAACCACAAAGCCGCAGAACTTCAGTTTACCCATATGGACTATTAAAATGAGCGTAATCGACGATGTAAAACAGAGATTGGACGTTGTCCAGGTAGTCTCTGAGTACGTTAAACTACAAAAAGCGGGCCATAACTACAAAGCGGCGTGCCCATTCCATTCTGAAAAGAACCCTTCGTTTTTTGTTTTTCCGGATAAACAGAGCTGGCACTGCTTCGGCGCCTGTGGTACCGGCGGTGATATTTTCTCCTTCATCATGAAAAAAGAAGGTGTCGATTTTGCGCAGGCCCTTCGACTTTTAGCCGGTAAAGCAGGTGTCCCTCTCGATACTAAGGTGGCTCCAGAGAAACAAGCTCAAAATAAGGAACGCGAAAAATTATATGAAATAAACGAAGCGGCTGCCGCATATTATCATCACATATTATTGAATGCTTCGGAAGCAGCGCCAGCCAGAAATTATGTAGCCGAGCGCGGGTTGTCGCTTGAAACCATAAAAAACTTCCAACTTGGTTTCGCACCAGAGGGCTGGGAGACGATTAAGAAATATCTCAAGGGCAAAGGTTACGAAGAAAAACAATTGTTGGACGCTGGCTTACTGGTGAAGCGAGATGATGGAAGCAGCTATGACCGATTTCGCAACCGTCTTATTTTCCCAATAAGAAACGGCCAAGGTCAGGCAATAGGCTTCGGTGGTAGAGCCCTGGATGATTCCTTACCCAAATATCTTAATTCGCCACAAACGTTGATTTATGATAAAAGTAGCAGTCTCTACGGCATTGACCGTGCCAAGACAGCCATTCGTGAAAACGATTTAGCTATAATCACCGAAGGTTATATGGATGTCCTTACGGCTCACCAATACGGATATAAGAACGTAGTTGCTTTTTCAGGTACATCTATAGTTGACAAGCAGATAGTCATTTCCAAAATATTGAGTAGGAACTTAATACTGGCTCTCGATGCCGACGCAGCGGGAGAAGGGGCTGTATCACGAAGCGCGGAAATGCTTGATAAAATGCTGCCGGTACCACCATTCTATGGGTGGGTAAAATACGAAGACGCCCACAAAGCCGAGGTAAAGATTCTCATCTTACCTCAAGGCAAGGATTTGGATGATGTAATCAAAGACTTAATCAAGGAAGACTCTTTAAAATGGCAAAAGTTGATAGCTGATGCAAAACCGATGGTTGACTTTATTTTCCAGAGTTCCATAGCGAAATTAGACACGACGAGTTCCAGAGATAAGTCTATAGCCGTTGAAAGGCTACTGCCGCTGCTTGCCGAGATGAAAGATCCACTTCGCCAGGCCCACTACTTAGAAAGGCTCGCCCATTTGTTGAAAATTGATGAACATTTTCTCATCGATACTCTAAGAAAATTCAGAACTACCGAAAGAAGACGGAGAGGAACAACAAGCGCAAATTCTTTGGCTCCAGTTGCAGTCACGGTCGTTTCATCGAGTCCTCTAGAACAATATTGCCTGGCTTTACTGCTTCAATATCCGGAACTAAAGTCGGAAAGCACAGAGCTATCGCCGGAGCATTTCGAAAACACTGAAAACCGCGAGCTATTTACAAAATGGTACGACTGCGATGACGTTTCCAAACTTGAGGATAGTCTTGACAATATTCTTAAAGAGCACTTAAATAACCTCTTATGTAGGGCATTCCCATCAATCATTACAGATAATGAATCGGTCCGACGGGCAACCATGGAAGACTGCGTGATTCGCTTGCAGGAGAGAAGACTCAGAAACCTGGAGTCCCAAATGCAGGAACTACTAGCTATTGAGGCTGAAATTGGCGGAGCAGCGGCGGGATTAGCTAAACTTGAGGAGCAGGGTTTAGAAATTACAAAGCAGCTTCAAGATGTCTTCATCCGGCAGAATCATCGGCGTCGACAGGTAAAGAGCGATGTACAATGAATGTAGATAGAGAAGATGAGCTACTGTCCTACTTCCCTAAGAAGGAAAGGACTAATTTAGAAGAGGTAGATATCGGTTATGTCGACGGTAAAGACCTCGCACAGAACGCTGACGGCACGGATAGCCTCACTAAAATCGAGCCAACCAAGGATAATGCCGACCTCATCTTTCCCTGGGAAGTCGAAGAGACCGAAGAACTGGAATACGAGTTAGCGGGGAAAGAGGATAAAGATAAGGAAGATTCCGGTCAGCTCGACCTGGAAATAGAGCCGGTTGAGCATGAGACAATCGATGACCCGGTCCGTATGTATCTGCATGAAATAGGCAAGGTTCCCCTGCTCACAGCAGACGACGAGAAAACACTGGCCAGCAAAATAGAAGAGGCCAAATATCAAGAGAGGATTGAAGAGCTATATTTTCAACGCCACAGAGAATACCCATCCGCAGTTGATACAGTAATTTATTTGCTTCGACATTTACTTGCTTCCCGGATACTGGTAAAGGCACTGGTTAAAGTACTTAATCTGACTAATTCAGACAGCTTCATTATAAGTCTGAGCGACTCGAAGCTGCGGGAAGCCATTGACGGAAATCTCAACCTGGAAATGGTAGAAGCTATTGCAAAGAGCACTCGTAAAAATACCGCAGAGGTCGAACAGGGACTTGTAGACCTCTCTACGGTAAGTCGGCTTCTACCGGCAGAGTTGCAAAAGGTTATCGAAGAAAAAACCACATGGAAACAGCTGGAAACTATGATTGGCCAGCGTGTCAACCGCAAATTCGTCAGCCAATTGGAAGAGCATGCTCAGCAATTTAGGGCTCATTTTTTTAGAGTAAAGAGAACAGCCAGAAAAGCAGAAAGACATCTTACCGAGGCAAATCTACGCCTCGTTGTCAGCGTCGCCAAGAAATATGTAGGGCACGGTGTGCCGCTTCTCGACCTTATTCAAGAAGGCAACATAGGATTGGTTCGTGCTGTAGAGAAATTCGAATACCGAAAAGGCTACAAATTCAGCACTTACGCCACGTGGTGGATCAGACAGGCCATTACACGGGCAATCGCTGACCAGGCTCGTACCATCCGTATCCCCGTGCACATGGTGGAGACTATCAATAGATTACTTAAAGTCAACCGCCGCTTGGCCCAGGAATATGGGCGCGAACCCAGCTACGAAGAGATAGGCAAGGGCATGGAAATATCCTCCGATAGAGTAAGAGAAATCTTGAAGCTGTCACAAATGCCTATATCTCTGGAAATGCCTATAGGCGAAGAAGAAGACAGTCATCTCGGAGACTTTATCGAGGATAGGGCCACCCCCCCACCGGCTGATGCCGCCTCTCAGGAATTGCTTAAGGCACAGCTAAATAAGATACTATCTGAACTTACCGACAGAGAAAGAAGAGTCATATTGCTTAGATTCGGCTTAGAAGATGGGCGAGCTCGTACCCTGGAAGAAGTAGGCAAGGAGTTCAATGTAACCCGAGAGCGAATCCGTCAAATAGAGGCCAAGGCGCTACGAAAACTACGCCATCCCAGCCGCAGCCGCAAGCTTAAAGACTATCTGGAATAGATCAACCGAAATCCGAGTTACCAGGAGGAATTACATGAGACTGATAAAAGGAATAATCATGGGCATCGGTGTGATAGGCATCCTGGTTATTATCTTCCTCGTCACCGGCTTTTATCTTTACTCACTTTCTCCATCGATTTTGGCGAGAGCTGTTCCGGTCGCGGTAACCGCAGACGCAGCTCAAAGTTTCGATAACAAACTGGACACTGCCGACAGTCAAATAAAAGCAGCCGTGGAGGCCGGGCAGAAAAAAGAAGTGACTCTGACAATAACCGAGTCGGAGGCCAATTCCAAGTTGGTGCAGATGCTCGCCGAAGGACAGTTGCCTCTAAAACGGGTACTCGTTAATTTCGGCGATGGCAACTTTCTAGCTTATGCCGTCGTCGACGCACCTGTAATGGACGCTAAGACAGGAACAATAGGACGAATAACGATTACCGACGGCAAGCCAAAAGTGGTAATAGACGAGTTTAACCTAGGTAAGTTACCGTTGCCCCAATCAGCGAAGGCAAGAGCGGAGCAGATAGCGAATATACTGCTGAGCTCGCAGATAGCGGGCGTACCACTGGATGTTACCAGCGTCCAGATAGCGGACCACCAGCTTACTATTATCGGAACTACAAGAACTGGCGAGTAATATACTGGTTACCGTCCGAATGTACCCATTAAATTTCTAGGAAGTTTTCCTGTCGCCGCCATTTTAGCCAGTTTTTTCATCTGGTAAAACTGGTTGAGCAACTGATTGACGTCACCTGACGAGGTGCCGCTACCCTTTGCAATACGCCTCCGCCTGCTACCACCGATAATTGTCGGATTACGACGTTCTTCCACTGTCATGGACAAGATGATAGATTCAATTTTTTTTAACCGCTCCTCGCTCCCGCTTTGAGGAAGACCGGACGATATCTTGGAAAAACCGGGTAGCAGTTCCACCAGTTGATTTAAAGACCCCATCTTCTTAATCTGGCGTAGCTGAACGAGAAAATCCTCCAGGTCTAGTTCTGCTTTTCTCAGTTTTTTTTCAAGCTGCTTCGCCTGCTGTTTATCAAACGCATCTTCCGCCTTTTCAATAAGGGTAAGTACATCTCCCATGCCCAAAATTCGCGAGGCCATCCGGTCCGGATAAAAGGGCTCGATGGCACTGACTTTTTCCCCGGTGCCGATGAACTTAATCGGCACGCCAGTGACTGACTTAATAGAAAGCGCTGCACCACCCCTGGCATCACCGTCCATCTTGGTCAATACAAGTCCGGTCAAAACGACGCTTTTATTAAACTCTTCGGCCGTTTTCACCGCATCCTGACCTGTCATAGCATCAACCACCAGCAAAACTTCCGACGGCTTAATTTCAGTCTTCAGCTTGGTCAGTTCCTTCATCATCTCTTCATCGACATGCAAGCGCCCCTGAGTATCGATAATAACCCACGTAGCAGCAATCTCGTTTGCCTGTTTTAAAGCACGGCGGCAAACTGCCAGCGGTGCTGTCTTTTCATCACCAGCCGAAACCTGTACATCGAGCTGTTTGCCAAGCGTTACCAGCTGGTCGATTGCCGCCGGCCGTCGAGTATCCGCCGCCACCAGCAGAGGACGCTGCCCCGCATTTTTGAAATGCAGCGCCAGCTTGGCTGCCGTCGTCGTTTTTCCCGAACCCTGTAAGCCGACAAGCATGAGAATTGAAGGCGGATGACCGGCTGCGATGAGCGGATTGCGTTCCTTTCCTAATATGTTTATAAGTTCTTCATTGACAATTTTTACGATCTGTTGACCGGGAGTCAGGCTTTCCAACACTTGGGCTGTTAATGCCTTCTCTTTTACGTCAGCCAAAAAGCTTTTTACCACCTTGAAGTTAACGTCTGCCTCGAGCAAAGCCAGCCGAATTTCTCGTAAAGCTTCTTCAATGTCTTTTTCGCTCAGCCTGCCCTTGTTGCCAAGGACACTGAATACCTTACTCAGTTTCTGTGTCAGGACTTCAAACATAACTTTCTCTAGAATTCTACCTATGGCCGTCATCGCCGTCAATTGTGATAAAATAAAGCCAGCCTGAAAAAACTGAAGAATCACGATAAAAGACACAGAGATGTTTGAGGCTTCACCCTTCAGCTTAAATATGTTTAAGCAGTGCCCGCGGCAGTATAAATTTCAATACATTGACCGCCTGGGCGACATCTACAGAAAAGCACGCCCATATTTCACTATGGGCGACCATATTCATGCGGCTCTCAAAGATTTCTTATCCGTAGTTCCAGTTACCGAAAGAAACCTGCCGAAACTGGAGAATTTGCTCCGGGAAAAATGGCGACGTAACCGCAAGGGCTTTAATGATAAAGATGATGAGAAAAAGTGGGGAGAAAAAGCGCTCAATCAACTGCGCTGGTTTGCCCAAAATCAAGACATGTCGATCAATCCGTTTATGATAGAAAAAAATCACCGCGTCGAACTTACAGATACCATAATTCTAAAAGGCAGAATTGACCGGGTTGACCGCGAACTTGATGGCGGCCTGCACATTATCGATTATAAGACAGGTAAGATGCCGTCGGAAATAAATGAGCTCCAACTCCATATTTACGCTCTGATTCTTTCCAAACAACAGCATTCTCCGCTCAAAAAGGCTTCTTACCTTTACTTAGGAGTCGGCAAATGGCAGACAATCGAGCTGAGCGAGCAAGATCTGGCACAGGCGACTTCCTATGTCATCGACATGGTAGACAGGATATGCCGCGAGAAGGAATATCCCGCCACACCCAACATCTTCTGCTGGAACTGCGATTTCCTTGAAATTTGTCCAAGTAAAGAAGAGGCAGCCAAATTCGGCCCAAAAGAAGATGACTTGGATTTCTAATCAACAGTAAAGAAAAATGATTCCGGTCAGACTGGCACTCAAAAACTTCATGTGTTATCGGGACAATGTACCAGCATTGTCTTTCGAAGGCATACACATTGCCTGCCTCTGTGGCGACAACGGCAATGGTAAATCCGCAGTGTTCGATGCTATGACCTGGGCGCTATGGGGAAAATCACGGGCCAGAACTGATGACGACCTGATTCACCTTGGGCAATCTGAAATGGAGGTGGAACTGGAGTTCAGTTCCGGCGACCAGCACTACCGAATACTGCGTAAACACACCAGGAAACCAAGCAAGGCACGCGCCGGACAGACCGTCTTGGAACTTCAAATAGCCGGTAACGGAGCCTTCAAATCGGTTTCCGGGAATTCGCTGCAGGAAACTCAGCAAAAGATAACCGACATTTTGAATCTGGATTATGAGACATTCAAAAATAGCGCCTTCCTCCGGCAAGGACATGCCGACGAGTTCAGCGTCAAACGTCCTGGAGAACGCAAAGAAGTTCTCGCCAACATTCTAGGTCTATCTCACTATGACGAATTGGAAAGCAAGGCCAAGGAGCAGTCCACAAAACGAAGAACAGAAGCGGACAGGCTCGAGAATGCCATTAACGAGATAGAACTCCAGCTGGTTGATAGGATTAAATGCGAGGATGAAATCGGGAAAACCCAGGGCGAGATCAGCAAGTTGGAAGAGAGAAGAAAATCCGAAGAGGCAACTATCGAAAGTCTCAGTAGCCAGAAAACAGCTTTAGAAATAAAAAACGAGCAATTATCGAATACCGAGACTCGCCTTAATGAAACAAAAAAGGAACTGGAACGCCTGCAAGCGAAAATAAGAGAGCAGCAGGCCATAATTTCAGAATACGAGAGGATTTTAAACGAAAGGGCAGCTATAGAGAAGAGATATTCTGAGTTAACGGCTGTAAAAAAGTTAAATGAAGAATTCAATAGTAAACTAAGCCGGTTATTCTCTTTAAGAGAACGTATAAGCAATCTGGACCAGGCAGTTAAGAAAGCCGCCCAGGAGCTTATCATCGAACATAAGATAATACAAACCAGGTTTGCTGAAAACGAATCTAAATTTGCTAAAGCAGTCGAGCTTGAAAAATCACTGGCCGAAGCTCGTAAACATGTGCTCGAACTATCCCTGTTTGAGGAAACTGTAACTAAAAAGCGAGAACAAATTCAGCAGATTAGATCGAGAATAAGCCATCTCGAGTCTGAAAATATGCAGCTAGCCAAGGAAATTGAAGATGTAAATGAGAAACTTAAGCTGCTTGCCGGCGATGACGTGCGCTGCCCGCTCTGCGAGACCGAGCTTGGAGCAGCCGGCCGGTATCAGATAGAGGTCAAGCTTAGCTCCGAAGCCCGGCAAAAAACGAAGACCGGACAGAAAAACAGCAAGGAACTAAACCAGGACCAGGTAAAATTGAGGGTGCTGGAAAATGAACTAACCATAGAAGAATCGGACCTGAACCGTGAGCGAACTGCCAGTCACAGTCAGTTGAGTATCATCGAAAAAGAGCTTGCCCAAGCCAGACAGGCCGGCGAGGAGCTATCTCTGGAAAAAGCTGAACTCGAGGAACTTGAGCAGCGCCTGGCAAAGAAAGATTACGCTGTCCAAGAGCAGCAGATGCTAACCGAGTTAGAAAACGAGGAGCAAAAGCTTGACTACAATAAAGAAAAGCACGCGCAGATTCAAAAGCAACTGGGAGAGCTGGAAAGATACGAAATCCTGAAACGTGAACTAGATGATGCCATAAAAAATGTCGACAAGGAAAAATCAGCCCTGGTGGAGGCTCAAGAGAACTTTTCCGGCTTGAAAAAAACACTAACAACTGGCCTGAAGAGGCAAGAGGAATTGAAGACCGAACTCCTTTCGCTTCCCGATATCATCGATGCCTTAGGCAAACAGGAAGAAGAACTGCAAGCTTCGCTTAATAAAGAGCGCCAGGTACGGGATAGCCTGGCAACCTTACAAGAAAGGCTAAGGCAGCTTGCCGTCCTAGAAACAAAAAAGAAGGAGAAAGCGGGACTTTTACAGGAAGCTTTAAGCGAAGAGAGCATTTACAAAGAACTGGCTGAAGCGTTTAGCAAAAAGGGTATTCAGGCCCTGCTTATCGAGCAGGCGCTTCCCGAAATTGAGATAGAGGCTAACCGCCTGCTGGCTAAGATGACCGATAACAGAATGTCACTCAGCCTCGAAAGCCAGCGGGAAACCAGGAAAGGCGATACCATAGAAACACTTGATATTAAGATAGCAGATGAACTGGGCACTAGAAACTACGAAATGTACAGTGGCGGAGAAGCCTTTCGCATAGACCTCGCCCTGCGCATTGCTCTTTCCATGCTGCTGGTCCGGCGGGCCGGTGCCTCACTTCCCATTCTTATAATCGATGAAGGCTTCGGTACCCAGGATAGCTCAGCCAGGGAAAAACTTGTCGAAGCCATAAATTCCATTCAGGACGACTTCGAAAAGATAATCGTTATTACTCACCTCGAAGAAATGAAGGACAAATTCCAGACGCTTATCAACGTGACCAAAACAGCCAGCGGTTCAACCATATCCATAAGCTAAAACAGAAATATTTTATTAATTATTCAAGCTTGAGCCTTTCAGTTAATTCTCCTGGTCAATTTCAGAGGAGGTAGCCAAAATGGAAATACTAAAAGAGGGCAAAGGCGAACTGCTAGGCTGGCACGACCCAGATGATGCCAGAGACTGGGTGCTCAAAAACAAGTCCCGCGAGCTGAAAGATAAAACAATGTCAGTCGAGGACGCCGTATCCAGATTTGTCCACGACGGAGATTTCATCGCCAGTGGCGGCTTCGGACACATTAGAGTTTCCATGGCGATTGTATATGAAATCATCAGACAAAAGAGGCGTAATCTGGCCATGGCCGGTAAAACAGCTGTTCATGATTTCGATATCATGGTTGCCTCGGGCTGCGTAAATAAAGCTGAGGTAGCCTACTGCTTCGGACACGAGCTCAGAGGGCTGTCTCCAGCCTCCCGGAGAATGGTTGAGAACGGTCATTGTAAAGTGGCGGCCGAAACCAGCAATGCCGGGTATCAATGGCGATTTCTGGCAGGCATGATGGGTATCCCGTTCATACCAAGCCGCAATCTGCTTGGCACGGACACCGGCGGTTACAGTTCATGCAAGGTTGTCAAAGACCCATTCAGCGGTAAGCCGATAAACCTGATTCCTGCAGCTTATCCGGACGTGGCATTTATCCACGTTCACCGCTGCGATGTATATGGAAATGCGCAAATAGATGCTATCCTCGTTGAAGACTTTGAACTTTCCCGGTGCGCCAGAAAATTAATATTGACCACTGAAGAAATCATCGACAACGAAGCCATCAGAAAAGAGCCCTGGAAAACAGCTATACCCTTCCTGGTAGTAGATGCCGTTATTGAAATCCCGTACGGCTCACACCCCTGCGAAATGCCGGGGATGTACTACTACGACGAAGAACATATAGCCGAGTGGCTAAACCTCTCGAAAACTCAGCAGGGCGTCGATAGATATTTTGATAAATATGTATTCGGTGTCGATTCTTTTACTGATTATATCGAGCTTTGTGGCGGCAAAAAGAAGCTGGACTATCTGAAAAGGAGAGAGTTTCTCAAAGAGCCGATGGTGGCGCCATGGCGGAAATAGCTGAGCTGCCAAATAGCTGGGAGGCAAAACACATATTATGCTAACAGAAGATAGATATAACACTAGAGAGTTCTTAGCCTTTACCGGCGCCAGCTTGCTCGAAGATAGAAAAACGGTCTTTGTCGGCACCGGCTTTCCTATCATAGCCGCCATGCTGGCTCAAAAAACCCACGCACCCAAACTGGTTATTGTATTTGAAGCCGGAGGGCTGGGCCCGCTACTGCCCGAACTACCGGTTTCAGTTGGTGAATCAAGGACCTTTTATCGAGCCGTTTCGGCCTCGAGCATGCACGATACCATGTCACTGTCACAGGCTGGGTACATCGATTTCGGATTTCTGGGCGCTGCTCAGATGGATATGTACGGAAATATCAATACCACCGTTATCGGTGACCATGAATTGCCCAAAAGCCGCCTGCCGGGCAGCGGTGGCGCCAATGACGTGGCCTCTTTCGCCCACAAACTCATCATTATCGTTGCCAAACAATCAAAACGAACATTCGTAGATAAGCTCGATTTCCTGACGACACCCGGATTTCTAGACGGCCCGAATGCCAGAGAGAAAGCCGGCTTACCAAAAGACACGGGACCCTACCGTGTCATTACGCAATTAGGCATGTATGGCTTCGATGACAGAACCAAGAGGTTAAAGCTTATCTCACTGCACCCGGGTGTCACTATCGACGAGGTAAAAGCGAACAGCTCATTCGACATCCTACTATCATCAAAGATTACGACCAGCTCCGAGCCTGCTGATGCAGACCTGAAAATATTGCGCCGGGAAATAGACCCTGCCGGCATTGTAATAGGCAAATAAACGTAATACCGTCCAAGTATTTATTCGTTTGACACGAACGATAGCCGAGAGCTAACATATATCCTTGTTCGCCTCGAAAAATATCGACTAGAAAGGCCAAGAAATCCCAGTGACCGCAAAGCTTTACGAGATCAGATGGCACGGACGGGGTGGACAGGGAGCTGTGACTGCTGCCAAAATAATTGCTCAGGCAGCACACTTCAAGGGATATAAAGGTGTAACCGCAGCACCATCCTTCGGCGCTGAGAGAAGAGGCGTACCTGTAAGCGCCCTGACCCGGATTTCCACCGAACCCGTACCGGTAGTCTCACAGGTAGAAAAACCAAGTGCCGTCGTTGTTCTAGACCAGTCACTGCTTGAATACGAAGATGTAATAAGCGGCCTGAGCAGCCAGGGATGGCTGATAGTCAATTCCTCCCTGCGGCCACAGGAGCTAAAAATCAAAGGTAACTTCAACATTGCATCCGCTGACGCAACCAAGGTGTGCCGGGAACTCGGACTTATGGTAGGTGGCCTGCCGATGGTCAATACGGCCATGCTGGGCGCTCTGGCCTGTGCCACCCAGATAGTCGATATATCCAGCATTGAAAAAGTAATAAAGGAACGATTTACCAATAACGCCGTAGGCATTAACCTGGCCGCTATCGAAAAGACATACGAAATAACCAGGCTGGACAGGAAGAGGTAAAAACATGGGAACCAGAGATTGCAAACATATTTGCGATGAATCGTCCCCGGCCATTGGCGAAGCTGGCAAGACCGGCGAGTGGCGGATCTTTATGCCCGTCATAGATCACAGTAAGTGCACTCCGGCCAGACAAAACAAACCTTCATGTTTTATATGCTGGCTGTACTGTCCGGAAGCTGTAATTCAGAAAACGATACCAGTCAAGATAAATATGGACTATTGTAAGGGCTGTGGGATTTGCAGTCAGGTGTGCCCGGGCCAGGCAATAACCATGGTCTAATTATAGAAAGGCTATTTTGGCTAAAAGCATTAGAAAAGCAAATATCCGTTTACTGGACGGCAATCAGGCCGCCGCCGAAGGTGCCAGGTTGAGCCGCGTACAGGTCATCGCTGCCTACCCGATTACCCCGCAGACACCGGTCACGGAAGTGCTATCCGAGTTTGTAGAACGAGGCGACCTCAAATCTGAATACATCGCCGTAGAGAGCGAGCACAGTGCGCTGGCGGTCTGCACCTCTGCCTCGCTGGTGGGAGCCAGGACATTCACCGCCACCAGCGCTCACGGATTGGCCTACATGCACGAAATGCTGCACTGGGCCGCTGGAGCTCGCCTGCCGATAGTACTTGCCTGCGTTAACCGTGCCATGGGCGCGCCCTGGAATATATTAAACGACCAGCAGGACTCCATATCGCAGCGCGATACCGGCTGGATACAGCTATATGCTCGCAATAACCAGGAAATTCTGGATACTATTATCCAGGCATACAAGATTGCGGAAACAGTGTACATACCGGTTATGGTGTGTTACGACGGCTATATTCTATCTCACACCGAAATGCCTGTCGAAGTGCCATCGCAGATAGCGGTGGATAAATTCCTGCCGCCCTATAAATCTCATACAACACTGGACCCGGCCAATCCTAAAAACTACAATCTGGTAACCCTCGCCGACCCCAGAGCTAACGCCGACGGGGTTCTCTGCCACGGGTATATGGAGCTGAGATACCTGCTTCAGGAGGCATTGCAAAACTCAGCCGAGACAATTGGTAAGGTCGGGGAGGAATTCGGCAAATTGTTCGGTCGGGACTATTCCGGTATGTTCTGGCAAAACGACACAGACGATGCCGATATCATAATCGTTGCCATGGGCAGCCTGGCTATGGAAGCCACAGTGGCCGCAAAAATGCTCAGGGAAGAAGGTAACAAGATTGGGGTGCTGGGTCTAAGGGCTTTCAGGCCGTTTCCTAAAGCCGCTATTGTAAAGGCGCTCGGAAAAGCCCGATTAGTTGCGGTTTTCGACAAGAACATCAGCTACGGTTCCGAGGGAGCTACCTGTTCGGAAATCAAGTCGGCATTGTACGGGAGCAAGACGGAGGCGGTCATACGAAACTTTATTGTGGGACTGGGCGGACGGGATGTTAAAGCCAGGGAGCTGGCGGATGCCGTAAGGAGCGCGCTGCCATTGATGAAATCAGGCGCTTTGAACGCCGAATATCCGGAATGGATATGCTATATCTGAGTGAGGTTTTACTTGAAAGTTAATGCAGTCAACCTGACTGAAAAGGAATACTCGCTGCCGGGCAACAGAACCTGCCCCGGCTGTGCCATGGCTTTGGCCTACCGTCACATCTTGAAAGCCCTGGAGGGGCAGGTTATTGTCACAGTGCCGGCAAGCTGCCTCACCGTTTTGCACGGCATGTATCCCATAACGTCGGTTACGGTTCCCTGTGTCAACACGCCTTTTGCCTCTACCGCGGCCTCCGCAACCGGCCTGGTTGCCGGACTTAGGGCCACCGGTAGAAAAGGAGTAACCGTACTGGCCGTGGCCGGCGACGGCGGTACACACGATATCGGCATTCAATCGCTAAGCGGAGCTGCCGAGAGGCAGGAGAATTTTATCTACATCTGCTATGACAACGAGGCCTATATGAATACGGGTAACCAGCGTTCCGGTTCCACGCCGCTGGGTGCCATCACGGGCACCACGCCCATACTGGGTAAAAGGCAGAACCCGAAAGACATAGCCGCCATAATGGAAGCTCACCGCCTACCGTATGTAGCCACTGCAAACGCCTCTTATCCCCTGGACCTGTACGAAAAAGTGAGAAAAGCAAAAAATATAAAGGGCACCAAGTTCATACACGTGTTTGCACCCTGTGCCCCTGGATGGCAATTCGCCTACAACGACACCATAAAAATCGGACAGCTGGCAGTAGAAACAGGGCTGGTCGTGCTCTACGAGATTCAGGACGGTGTCTTCCATCTCACCTCCACCAGCGCATCTCTTGCCCGCAAAGGTAAGCTAAAGCCGGTAAAAGAATATCTGGCTCTGCAAGGCAGGTTCAAAGATATTACCGAGAAGCAAATATCTGAATTGCAGGACTGGATAAATACCCGCTGGCAATGCTACCTGGAACGAGCACGCAATTTACCGTCTCCTAGCAACAACACTGAGTAAACATCCTAAATTTCGAATTTACATGTTACCTGTGCAGCAACACCCAGGTAGCCTAATATCGCCTCGCATAGCTAATACCTCTTACGAATTAATCGGGATGGCACATCAGCTATCAGAATAGTATAATTACGGTGTATTATGTCTAAATATAACCGGATGATTAATAAATGCGCCAGGGCGATTTACATAAGCTATCACTGTTTCCTTTAACAACGAAGATTGACAGTCAGGGTCACCTTCTTATAAGTGGCTGCGACTGTGTTGACCTGTGTAAGAAATTCGGCACCCCACTGTACGTTTTCGACGAGAATACCCTCCGCTCCAAATGCCGGGAGTTTAAGACCGAGTTCACCACGCGTTATCCCGGAACAATCATTGCCTACGCTTCAAAAGCCTTCCTTAACCGGACACTGGCCGGAATTATCAAGGAAGAAGGCTTGGGACTCGATGTCGTTTCCGGCGGAGAGCTCAGTGTGGCTCAATCGGTTAACTTTCCCAGCGAAAACGTATACTTCCACGGCAATAATAAGACAGCTGACGAGCTAAAGCTGGCTCTGGACTGGGGAATTGGACGGATTGTAGTCGACAATTTACACGAGATGGAATTGCTCGACTCGTTAGCCCGCGATAATGGAATCAGACAGGATATTTTGCTTCGCCTGACGCCGGACGTCGACCCGCATACCCATCGCCACACCACGACCGGCATTCTGGATAGCAAGTTCGGCTTTTCTCTGGCTGAAGGACAGGCTGAAGCAGCAGTATCCAGGGCCAAATCAGCTTCAAATCTTAAACTATTGGGGCTTCACTTCCACCTGGGCTCGCCGATAGAGGGTCCTTCTCCTTACGAGACAGCTATAAACCTAGTACTTAATTTCGCCAGGGAAATGAAAGGCAGACATGGTCTTTCCTTAGTTGAGCTCAGCACGGGCGGCGGCTTCGCCGTCAGGTATACTCTAGACCAGCAGATACCGGGCATAGTTGATTACGCCGAAGCTATAACTACTGCGGTTTCAGACTTGGTAGAAAAGCTCGGCTTGTCTAGCCCGAAGCTAATCATTGAGCCCGGTAGAGCCGTGGTAGCGCAAGCCGGGGTTGCCTTGTACACTGTCGGTTCCGTAAAAGAGATACCCGGAGTACGGAAATACGTCTGCGTGGACGGCGGTATGGGAGATAACATCCGCCCGGCGCTGTATGAAGCCGGATACGAAGCTCTGGCCGCAAACAAGGCTGGAGATAAGGAGTCGACAATGGTTACTATCGCCGGCAAATATTGCGAGTCAGGTGATATTTTAGCCAGAGATGTAAATCTGGCTCCCGTGTCGGCCGGAGATATTATAGCTATACCGGTCAGCGGCGCCTATTCCATACCCATGTCGAGCAACTATAACATGGTCCCAAGGCCGGCTATCGTCATGGTAAATGACGGAAACGCCCGTGTCATCCGCAAGCGCGAAACTTATAATGACCTGATGAGATTGGATGTAGTTCAGTAATTATGTGGCAGACAATCGGACAATCGGAAGCTTCAGCTTTATTTAAACACAGCCTTGAGACCGGCAATCTGGCTCATGCTTACCTGATGGTCGGTGCGCCTCACATAGGTAAGACGACGCTGGCTCTCGACTTGGCCCGGGCAGTCAACTGCCAGGGAAAAGAGCCGCCGTGCGGACAATGCCCATCCTGCCAGAGAATTATTGAAGGCAAGCATACTGACATTCGAATAATCAGCTTGAACTCAAACAAAGAGGCTGGTGATACGAAAACGCGCGTCGAAATCGGCATCGATGACGTCAGAGAGCTACAGCACGATGCCAGCTTGCCCCCATTTGAAGGTAAATACAAGGTCTTTATAATCGATGGCGCTGAATATTTATCTACCGAAGCGGCAAATTGTTTGCTCAAGACAATAGAGGAGCCGCCGCCACAAGTAATTATTCTTCTGCTGACTACAGAAGAGTCGCGACTGCTGCCTACCGTTGTATCACGATGCCAGCGTCTGGAACTGAAGCCTCTGCCGATTAAGGAAATCGAAAAAATGATCATAGAATCGCACGGAATCGAAGCTGATAAGGCCGGACTTTTGGCACGATTGTCGCATGGCTGCCTAGGTTGGGCATTAAGCGTTTCACTCGACGATAGCTATCTGGAGCAACGGAATCAGAGGCTGACCGAGATGATTTCTTTGCTAACCGCTAGCTGGGATGAGCGATTCAATTATGCTGCCAAGCTTGCCAACGAACGTAAAGCGGCCGAAGAAATTATAAAACTCTGGCTGGGCTGGTGGCGGGACCTGATGCTGACCAAATGCGGCTGCGAGCAGGCGGTCATCAATATCGATTACATACCTCTATTTGAAAGGTGGGCTGAAGTGATGAGTTTATCCGAGGCCAAGGATTTCATTGATTGTATGGACAATTCGCTAAATCAAATTGCACTGAATGCCAATTTGCGCTTAGTATATGAAATACTTATGCTGAATATACCAAGAAAGGAGAGGGCGCCGGAAACATTATCCGAGCCCATGAAATAATAATGTCAGAAACAGTAGGAGTTCGTTTACAGTCTGCAGGCAAAGTCTACTACTTTGACGCTGCCGATATACCACTGGAAGTAGACGATGATGTGGTAGTCGAGACCAGCCGCGGCCACGACCTCGGTAAGGTGGCCATTTCCCCGAATCAGGATATTCATAGTGAAATACCAGAGCCTCTAAAACCAGTTATCCGCAAAGCATCGGCCGAAGATATAGAAAGAGCCGGCCGCCAACAGGAGCGGGCAAAGAACGCTATGGCCAAATGCCGGGAGTTAATTCAAAAACTCAACCTGCCAATGAAACCGATTTCCGCCCATTATAATCTGGACGGAAGTCACCTTACCGTTTTCTTCAGTGCTGAAAAGAGAGTCGATTTCCGCGAATTGGTTCGCGAGTTAAGTCGGAACCTCAAGGCACGGGTCGAACTGAGACAGGTCGGAGCCAGAGACGAGGCAAAGCTTGTCGGTGGCCTAGGAAAATGCGGCTGCCAGCTTTGCTGCACTACATTTCTGAGCGAGTTTGCGCCGGTTTCCATAAAGATGGCAAAGGAGCAGGATATAACACTTAATCCAATGAAAACATCCGGTATTTGTGGTCGGCTCCTCTGCTGTTTGGGCTACGAGTACGAGCAATACAGGTCAACGAAAGAAAAAATGCCGGCTTTAAAACAAGAGGTTTCAACAAATCTGGGAAACGCTAAAGTTGTCAGCTGTAATCCGATCAAAGAGACGGTGACCGTAGAATTGGAAACTGGGGTTACAGTTGAATTACCCGTCAGCCAGGTAAAATGGCAAGCAAAATCTGAAGGTGACAGCCAGCAGGCAAAGACTCACGTTCACTGAGGAACGTACTTCTGCCACTCGGTGTGGACACGCAGGTACTGGAAGGGCACGTAAAAACCGTCGTTGCGTGGCGGCTTCGGCTGATGTAAGAGCGGCATCCCGGCCTCGGATGGTGTTCGGCCAGCCTTACGTCGATTACAAGGTATGCAGGCGCTTACTACATTCTCCCAGCTGTGTTGGCCGCCTCGCCGCCGCGGCATGACGTGGTCCAGAGTCAGGTCATTATCCGCACGGCCGCAGTACTGGCAAATATACTGGTCGCGATTAAAAACCTCGAGCTTAGTCAATTTCCGCTGCTGCCTTGGACGCTTGATAAAATAACCTAGCCTGATAACAGACGGAATTTCGAAAACGCCTTCCATTGAGTGGAGGCTTCCCCGCCCGTTCTCCAGAACCTCAGCCTTGCCGCGGAAAAGCAAAACTATGGCCCGGCGCACCCTGCATATGTTAAGCGGCTCATAATTTTGATTAAGCACTAAGACCGGTGAATTTACCACGATGCTTACCCGAACGATTTTGGTTATTTTAGCAAGAAAAGCCACGACCTACAAACGCAAGAAGCTAACGGTTTCGTCGTGCATAGCGCTGTTGCGATTTGGTTTCGCGGGCCTTCGGGGCTTTTATATCACCACGATAATCAGGGGCATTAATTCTCAGTACGAGACTGAGGCTGGGGTCAACCATGCGCGAGCTGATGCGGCTTTCAATCTCATCCAGAGACAGACAGGTAGTGATTACCGTAGCCAGCCTGGCATTATAACGATAGTTTATCAGTTGATAAAGCTTTTCCTGTGCCCATGATGTAGCTGACTGCTCGCCGAAATCGTCGAGTATAAGGACCGGGGTTTTTTTAATTCTCTCGAAGAGCTCATCATAGGACACCCTGCTTTCCGGATTAAAGGTGGAACGCAAATAATCTAAAAGGTCGGTGACCACTATGAACAGCACTGACTTGCCCTCTTGGCGCAGGCTGTTAGCAATGGCTGCCGCCAGGTGAGTTTTGCCGCAGCCGTTGACACCCATGAAAACTAGCCAGCCCTCCGGAGATTTGGCAAAATTAACGGCATTACGATATGCCTGTTCTAAGCTCTGGCGTTCCTCAGGTGACAGGTTAGCTAATTTATAATCATAATTGGCGAAGGCTTTCCGGCGCAGCGCTTCCAGGTCGATACTGCCCAGGTGTTCCAGAGTCAATGTCGATTTTCCACGGATTACGTATACTCTGCATATTTCGGAATCTGCCAGATGGCCTCGCAAACCTTCATCAAAGTCATCAATCGGTGTATCGGTAGTAATTACCGTGGGTAGGCGCATATTGAAACGATAATCCAGCAATTGTTCCAGCTTGCCCTTAGCCCAAGGAGTGGTAGCCGTCATAGTCAGGTCATCCAGAATCAGAAGCGGCGTATTTCTCACTCGCTCGAACAATTCGTCGTAGGCAACTTCACTGCTGGGGCTAAAGGCGCTGCGGAGATGGTCCAGCAGATCGGCGGCACCTATATAAAACGCGGACTGTCCCTGGTTCAAACGGAAACTGGCGATGGCACAGGCAAGATGTGTTTTTCCACTACCACTGGGGCCAACTAAAATCAACCAACCCTTTGGCTCACCGGCAAACGTTTTAGCGGCTTCGTAAGCTCGCGTGAAATTCTGCTGCAGCACAGCATCGGTATGTCTACCGGTTGGCGAGAGGCTATCGAACGTGAGCCGTGACAAGGCGCCAAGGTTGCTATACTGCTGAAGCTGATTTAGCTTCTCCTTTTTTAATCCCTGACGGCTGCACCGGCAGGGAACAACTCGACCGAAATCAGGTTGTCCTGACGCCGATAACGGATGGATAAAACCAGCACCTTTACATACCGGGCAAGTCGAATCAGATGGACTATCCTCTTTTGATTTATCCTTTGACCATGTGTCCGTACTTGCCTTTGACGTACTTTTCGCGGTCTCTCCCTTTTTGAGTATCTCTCCCAAACTTTCCATCATCTTTACCTTCCGTAGCCCATCTTTCCAAAATACGAAGAATGTATCTCCAGCTACGCTTATTTAAAGCAACAGCCTCCTTAAAAGCCGATTCTATCCACTCCGCCGGATACAGTGTCTCCGCCTCCTTGAGCTGTTCCGAAATTAATTGCGTAACCATACCGATATTGCTCTCATATAAGCTGTAAATATTATTGGGTACCGCAGCTTGCATATCGTTCGGGACAGGTGCCGGAGGCAGCTCCGGTAAATCGCCCTGCTTTATTTTAATGATCGCATCTCTACCGGCATCGTTGTTAATGAGATAAGCATCTTCAACCTGTCCGGCTCTGTCCACTCTAACATGCAGTATTATGCCATGCTCCACGGCTTCCTTAAGCGCCTGACAAAGCACCTCTTTTCTGGCTGCACCCACTGGCTCCATACCTCTCCCAAGTATTGGGTCAGCTGACAGTTCGCTAGCTGTTACAAATTGCGGATATCCGCGCCGACGGCTGAGCAGCCAGAAAATATGCAGTACCACCTTAAGCTCATTGATACTGTCGACTTGAGGCACAACTTCAGTAAAGAACAGATTTGGAACAGGAGTAACCTCTGCTCTTGCAGGAAAGCCGGAAAACACTGATTCACTCATATTATTCGTTAAATCGGTTTCAGGCAGCACTCAACTCGGATTCCAGGTCATCGAATTTGGCTGTTTTAGAAACAAAACGTAGCTTAACCTCGCCTGTGGGACCGTTTCGGTGCTTGGCTACGATAACATCGGCTATACCTTTGGGATAAGGCTCAGCTTCGATATCATGAGCTTTTTTCCACTCATCTTCATTAAAATACATCTCGTCTCGAGATATGAAGACGACTACATCGGCGTCCTGCTCGATACTGCCGCTGTCTCTGAGGTCTGACAGCTGTGGTTTGTGAGACGCTCGCCATTCTACGGCACGGCTAAGCTGAGAAACAGCCAGCACCGGTGCATTAATCTCACGAGCCAGTGCCTTTAGTGACCGCGTAATTTCACTAAGTTCCTGGACACGACTTTCGCTTCTGGCCGCTCCCTGTATCAACTGCAGATAATCAACAATAACCAGGTCGACCGTCCGCTCAAAATCGAGACGTTTAGCCTTACTTCGCATTTCTACTACCCGCATTTGAGGTGAATCGTCAATGTATATCGGCAATTCGGATAGAGTGCCGCTGGCTTCCATAATCCTTCTCTCTTCTCTCTCCGTATAGAGCCCTAACCGGACGCTCTTAGAATCTACATTGGCTTCGTTTGCCAGAAGCCGCTGGACAACAGCCTGCCTGGACATTTCCAGGCTAAATAAGGCAACGCAGGCTTTCTGGTTAACAGCCGTGTTGCGAGCTATATTGAGAGCCAGGCTGGTCTTACCGGCACTGGGCCTGGCACCCAGTATGATCAAGTCGGAACGCTGTAAACCACCCAGTATATCATCAACAGCCGTAAAATAAGTAAGCACATGCGGAATCGCTTCTCCTCTAGTCTCAACAGGTCCGGCCTCTTCAAAATATTGACCCAGGATCTGTTTAATAGGTACGAAATCCTGGCGACTTCGCCTCTGCCGTACTTTAAATAAAACGTCCTCTGCCCTGCTGAGAGCAACATCAACCTCGGCATCGCCCTCGTAGCCGAGAGCAGTAATTTGACTGCCGGCGCTTATGAGTCGCCTCATTATAGCCAGTCTCGAAACTATTTGAGCATAGTACTCGATGTGAAGAGAAGTAGGGACCGTAGAAACCAGGTGACTTAAATAAGCAGTTCCACCTACTTCGTCCAACCTTTCTTTCTGGACCAGCTCCCGGGCTACCGTTATCTGGTTTATGCCCTCATTACGCTGATATAAGCTGAAACAAGCCTCGTAAACGAGCTGGTTTTCCGGATTGAAGAAGTCCTCGGGCGCCAAGAACGTAGCAATCTTGAAAATGCCTTCGCTATCGATAAGCATGGAGCCTAAGACCGCTTTTTCAGCTTCAATATCGTGCGGGGGCAAATTATCGCTAATCATTTACAGTAGCTTCTTCTTCGATAATTACCTTTATTTTTGCCTGGGCATCCGTACCAAAGTTTATTGCTACCTCATAGTCACCAAGTTGATGGAATGGCTCTTCAATTTCTATTCTTTTTTTATCGATCTCCAGGCCGCTAAGTCGAGAAAGCTCTTCAGCTATGCCGGCGCTGGTAATAGCACCGTGAAGACGACCTTTGGCGCCTGCTTTAGCCTTGAAATGCACCTCTTTGCCATCCAGTTCCTGAGCGATTTTCTTCTGCTCCTCTTGCTGCCTTGCCTGATGCTCCGCCTTCTTGTCTAACAATAACTTAGCCTCTTTAGTTGCAGAGGGCGTTGCCGGTAAAGCTAACCCCTTTGGCAAAAGAAAATTCCTGGCATAACCATCAGCTACATCTTTTATCTCTCCCCTCTTTCCCTTTGAGACATCTTTTAGAAAAATAACCTTCATGTCATGCCCTCCATTTATAATCAGGTCTCACTGGCATTTCCCCCGTCTAACAAAGATTTACGTGCTCTATTTTATAATTTTTACCCAAAAAATGCCGCCGTCACCAGATTCATCTCAAGCTGCCGACGCGAAAAATTTCTGAAAATTGCGCCATATAGACTTAACGGCAGGACTCAAAAAATGTTTATTGCTGCGCCCGCCCCGAGAATTCGTCTTTTACCCTTTTAACAGTGTTGGAGTCACTGAGCAAATCAACAATAGTCATGGCCAGTGCCTTGGCTGCATCTAATAAACCTTTGTGTCCCGACTCCGAGGCGGCAGCAACGGCAAATTCTGAGGAATGCAGCAGTATATCAGGAGAGCTAACGGCAACAGAAGGATGAATAGCAGGTATAACCTGGCTGACATTGCCCATATCTGTACTGCCAAAACCGAAGTAAGCTTCGTTCAGTGATACCTTCCTCCCTAAAGATTCCATATTCCGGGCAAATAACCCAGCCAGGACTAAATTGTTCTTCATCGGCTCGTAGACTACATCAGACCATTTATAGTCCAATCGCGCACCGGTAGCCAGAGCTGCCCCCTCAAAACACTTCAATACCTTTTGCTTTAATTCATTCAGATACGCAATGCTTCGCGCGCGGACATAGAAGCTGGCAGCAGAATGTGACGGCACTACGTTAGCCGCATCACCGCCATGAGTAATAACGCCGTGAATCCGAGCCGTGTCTTTAATATGTTGCCTCAATGAATTGATTGCGTTAAACGACAAAATCATAGCTTCGAGTGCGTTTATGCCCCCTTCGGGATAAGCGGCAGCATGGGACGCCTTACCAAAAAATTGCACATCTATACCAATACAAGCCAGTGCCTGGTTGGTGGCTGCATCACGTAATCCGGGGTGTACTATCATAGCTACATCCACCCCATTAAAAACTCCCGCGCGCAACATGGGTACTTTGCCGCCAAATAGCTCCTCAGCCGGTGTCCCAAAGACAAAAACCGAGCCGCCGAAATTATCTACGGTAGACTTGCTTGCTACTGCCGCTCCTACAGACGAAGCAGCGATAATATTGTGACCGCAACCATGTCCTATTTCAGGTAACGCGTCGTATTCTGCGAGCAATGCAATTACCGGCTTACTTTCACCGTAGGTCGCCTTGAAAGCCGTGGGAAAGCCACCGACGCCTTTTTCCATATTAAAACCGTTTTTAGCCAGATACTCGGTAAGCAGGCCCGATGCTTTCTCTTCCTTGTAACCCAACTCGGGGTTGTCATGTATGTTAAGACTTAGCTCAATAAGATTGTGGCGCTGCTCTTCTATTTGCCGGCTTACTTCAGACTTAAGTTCTGCCTTGGTTAGAGCTTTATTAGCCAACTTGTAGATACCCCACGATTAGCCATTATACCCTATCAAACAAAGCATTTCACCCATCCTCATATAGCTAGAACGAGATATTCAGGCACCATGAGTTATCTTGACTTGGAATATATCTCAACTTATAATTAACATCACAATGTCTATGGAAAACATGCGCTTTAACGTTGCCCAGTTACTTAAGGAACCCGCCGGTTCAAGCCGCAGCTACCAAATAAAAGAGCAGGTGGGTGAAGATGATATAAACCTTATCAAGGGTAATGCGGTTTTAATACACACCAATCGTGGTATTTTGGTCAAAGGTAAGATGAATGCCTGCGTAAAGGTTATATGCAGCCGATGCTTGAAACCTATTGACTGTGAGGTAAACTTCAACTTTGAAGAAGAAGCTCTCCCGGTTTCATCGGAAGGTTTATGTCCGGCCGACCGATACAATAGTCTTATCATTGATGAGACCCATACAATCGACCTGAGCGAAGCGATTCGCCAGTATGTATGGCTTACAGTTCCTGCTAAGCCGTTATGCCGCCTGGATTGCGCTGGCATTTGCCCAACTTGCGGCAAAGACCTTAATAAGAGCCGCTGCCAATGCCCGTCAAATGCCGTGGATCCAAGATGGTCCAAGTTAGTCCGAGGAAGGAGATAAAAAGCTAAATGGCTTTACCAAAAAGAAAATATGCCAAGGCGAGGCAAGGAAAAAGAAGGAGCCACCTGGCTCTGAGCGTACCAAAGCTGGTGGACTGCCCTCAGTGCCATAGTCCCAAGTTACCTCATCATGCCTGCCCAACCTGCGGCACCTACGCAGGCAGGGAAGTAATTGAGATTAAAACCTCGAAGAAAACACCCGGCAAGCCGTAAATTTGATTGATACACTTAACTATGCTAATAAGAATAAGTATGTAATAACGGTGAAGCTCACAAGAGAACTTTGTCAAGCTCGAATGAGTAAGGAGGATTCATGGCAGAAGCAATAAAAGTCGCGTATGTTTTTCCGGGGCAGGAATCACATTCCGTAGGCATGGGCTTAGACCTTTATGTGCACTACACTTCCGCCCGTGAAGTTTTTGATGAAGTTGACAAAAATCTAGGCTTCTCCCTATCTCGATTATGCTTCGAAGGTCCCCAGGATGATCTGAAGCAGACAACCAATGTGCAGCCGGCACTTCTGGCTACGAGCGTCGCTTGTCTTAGAGCAGCCCAGGAGGTCAGTAACAACGGTATCCCTGAGCCCATGTTCGTTGCCGGACACGACGTAGGCACCTACGCAGCTTTGGTGGCTGCCGGTGTACTTAGTCTGGCTGACGCCTCAAGGTTGATACGCGAGAGAGGTCGCTTAATGAATGAGGCCGGGCAGCGTACGGGTGGCGGCATGGTATCTATGATCGGTCTGGATATAGAAGTCTTCAAAAATATCTGTTTTTCAACGCAAGTAGAGATAGCTTACATCGATGCTCCAGACCAGGTTACACTGAGCGGTACTCAAGAAAACCTGACTAAAGCTAAAAGGTTAGCTCAGATAAAAGGCGCCCGCCGTATTGTACCGCTAAGAGTCAACGGTCCTTTCAATTCCATATTAATGGAGCCGGCCATAGAAAGGCTCAGAAACGCTATTTCGGAATTTACGTTTAATAAACCGGCAGTGCCGGTTGTGGCTAATGTTACCGCCCAGCCTCTTACCGACCTGGAAGCGATAAAAGAAGAACTGGTTAGCCAGATTGTACGTCCTGTTCAATGGCAACAAGCTGTGGAAAATATGATTGCTCGAGGCGTAACTACTTTCTTCGAAATGGGGCCGGGTGAGATGCTGACCAAACTAATCAAACGCATCAGCCCCGGAGCACAGGCGTTTAATATCAGCAACGCTCAAACGGTGAGTGAAATAACAAAATGGCGCAGGGGATAAGCTCAATACACCCATCCACGGATGACCGCGTTTAACCGGCCGATAATTACCTTTGACCAGGATACTGAATAGTAGCGTGTTCAACATTTATTACTGTTTGCAGCGCTAAGACAAGTCGGTTATTATTTGATTAACAGGCGGCTGTTCTCATTCAGTCGCCGGAGTTGCTGGATCCGTATTTTAGTAATAAGTATTTCGACATGGTTGGAGTAAGGCGAAAAGCCAGAATTGTTGCTTTAAAGGTACTTTACGAGCTTGATTGTTCGGCCCATCAACCGGATAAGATAATAGCCCGTTTGCTGAGAGAGAAACCCCTGCCTGACGAGGCGGCCGATTTCGCTAAAAGCCTGGTGGTTGGCTTTCTGCAAAACAAAAACAATATCGATAATGTTATTCGGAGGTTCGCTCCGACCTTTCCTATAGAGCAAATTGCGCCAATAGATAGAAATATTTTACGTCTTGCCATTTTTGAGATTTTATTCGATAATAGAGTTCCAATGAAAGCAGTTATTAACGAAGCCGTCGAACTGGCCAAGAGTTTTGGAAGCCATACTTCGCAAAAATTTGTAAACGGTGTTCTGGGTTCAGTAGCTACCACTTGTGTAGACCAGACAAAACAACACACAGTAATTAAAAAATCTGAGCCAGTTTAGATGTTCAAAGGACACTAATGACAAATATCTCTGAAAAACTTAAGAAAATGATTGCAGATGAACTAGGTGTTGACGAGGAGCTAATAGTCCCTTCTGCATCTTTTGTGGACGACTTAAACATTGATGCCTCCGACCTGGCCGAGCTTATCACGACATTAGAGCAGGAATTCAGCACGCCAAAACGTAAACTGGAAATATCAGATGAAGACATCGAGAAAATCGTTACCGTTCAGGACCTCATCGACTGTTTGCACGATTACGGCATAGAAGTTTAGTGTAATCAGATTACGCTGCCTTGATATTACGGCCAGAGTCGTATCCCTTTTTATCATTTGTATCTATATGTACACCTGAAATATTGTCGTTGACGACAGATGGATAAGTTACAATCGTTCCCGAGACACTGGCAAAAGAAGTAATGTTATGCGAGTAATGTACGTTTGCATCGATTATATGCTCAACTTTAAATCCCCTGACCAGCAATGCGTCGGCAATAAGAGATCGGTGACAGCGCCATGGAAGCTTTTCGGCACACATAAGCACAACTTGTTCTTTTAGGATTATATTCATTAAACATTGCAGGCTCTGACCGAATTCAGCGGTCTGCATGTAATCAGCGAATCCTCGAAAACTGGCGTTCCTCCAACCCGTATTCAATGAATTAGCACGGGATTGGCGCAATCCACCCAGCCCAGCCATATGAATGTATTTTATACCTGCTGTATTCAAAGCACCGGGCAGAGTCCTTGCATCAAATTGAGGATTGTGACGCGAGCGAGGTATGGTCCTTACGTCTGCCACTGTGGCTATCTCGTTTGCTTGCAATAGTCCCAGAAAATCCTCCATCGTCCGGGTAGAGTGACCTATTGTTAAAACTAACACGCCGTTTGCGCTTTGCATCCGGTACCCCGTTTATCCAGTTCGCCAAGCACTTCCACGAGCACTTCTTGCCATTTGTCACCGAGTATATTTATGTCAAGTTTTATCCGGTCGCTGCCCACTTTTATTCCGATTTTCACAGTCGATAGCAAAGATAGCTCGCTCAAATCTCTTCCGTCGTTGAGATTTAGAACTATTTGTCCTTTTTCCGTTGTGATAGATTCCAGCGTAGCCTCTGTTGCCAGTTGCTTTACCCTGACGGCATACATAAGATTCTCAACCTCTTCCGGAGGCGGCCCGAATCTATCACTTAGTTCCTGTTCCATATCATCAATTTCTGCGAATCTTTTCACTGCAGCCAGACGCTGATAAAAAGCCAGCCTGGCATTCAAATCGGATACGTATTCTTCCGGTATAAATGCAGCAAGAGGTAAATCTATCACTGGAACCGGAGGAGGCGCAACTTCTCCCTTCCTCTCCAAAAGGCGACCCTGCTTTAACCCTTCCACCGCCTCGCTCAACAGCCGGCTATATAGGTCGAAACCCACAGCAGCAACATAACCACTCTGTTCCACCCCGAGCAGGTTACCGGCACCACGGATCTCAAGATCCTTCATGGCCACAGCAAATCCAGCGCCCAGTTCAGTTGCCTCGGAAATGGTCTTGAGACGCTTCCTTGCCTCCGACGTCAATTGCTTCCCCCTATCATAGAGGAAATAGGCATAGGCATTACTGCTGCCGCGTCCGACCCTGCCTCGCAGTTGATAAAGTTGAGTTAAACCCAGTTTGTCCGCCTGGTTCACAATCAATGAATTGGCATTCGGTATGTCGAGGCCCGATTCAACAATGGTAGTGGTAACTAAAATGTCACTTTTATGACTGATAAACTCGCCCATCACCTTTTCTAGTTCATCTTCCGGCATTTGGCCATGAGCTACTGACACTCGAGCTTCAGGCACCAACCTGTTCAACCTACCGGCCACCATAGATATGCTGTGAACACGGTTGTGAACGAAAAACACTTGCCCGTTTCGTTCGACCTCTCGCAGTACAGCCTCACGAATCATCCCGTCATCATATGCGCCGACATAAGTCTTAATCGGTAAGCGCTCTTCCGGAGGAGTTTCAATTGTGCTCATGTCCCTAATTCCGGCAAGAGACATATGCAGAGTACGTGGAATAGGCGTTGCACTCAGAGTGAGGACATCCACCTCGCGTCTCAATTTCTTAAAGTGTTCCTTATGCGCAACACCAAAACGTTGTTCTTCATCTATGATTACAAGTCCCAGGTCTTTAAACATGATATCTTTCTGCAGCAAACGATGAGTGCCGATGCAGATATCTACGGAGCCAGAAAATAGGTCGTCGATTGTTTCTGCCTGTTCTTTTTCCGTACGGAATCTGCTCAGCATCTCTACCCTTACCGGAAAGGCTTGCAACCTTTCCCGAAAAGTGATGAAATGTTGCTGCGCCAGGACAGTCGTTGGAACGAGTAAGGATACCTGTTTGCCGTCCATTACCGCTTTGAAGGCTGCGCGGAGAGCCACTTCCGTCTTTCCGTAACCTACATCTCCGCAGACAAGCCTGTCCATGGGCTTCGGCTTTTCCATATCTTCCTTCACTGCTGCAACTGCCTCAAGTTGATCCGGTGTTTCCATATAAGGAAAAGAGGATTCAAGTTCCTGCTGCCACAAAGTATCAGATGAAAAAGCAAAGCCGGGTATTACCTCTCTAGCAGCATACAAGCCCAGAAGCTCACTAGCGATCTTAGCCACAGACTCTTTAATTCTCTGTTTGGTGCGTGCCCATTCTTGAGTTCCTAATCGGCTTAATGTCGGCGTCCGGTCACTGGCGCCAATGTAGCGGCTAACACAATCCACCTGGTCAATAGGCACATAGAGCCTGTCGCCAGCAGCATATTCCAGAACTAGATATTCTCGTTCGATACCCTCGGTAACTATTTTCGTCATACCGGCGAACTTGGCGACGCCGTGGTCGATGTGAACTACGAATTCACCCGGCGCCAATTCAGGAACAAAAAGATGGTAGCGCACCGGATGCCTGCCGGATAAACGGCGCTTCTTAATAAAACCAAAAATTTCATTATCGGTGAATAACGTCAGGACATCTTTCATGGCCCAGCCCTCAGCGAGCGAACCGTGGATCAGAGTAACCGATTGCATAGGTGGCACCTGTTCTATCCGCGAAACGGAACTGGCTGCAATATTCTGCTCCAGCAGCAACTCTGCCAGACGATTTGTTTGCTGACTTACAACAACGACGCGCTGTTTTTGCTGTAACAACTGCTTCAAACCTTTGCATAAGGCTTCGAGTCTTCCTCCGAAGCTTGGCACAGGTGATAAAGGTAACTGAATAGCAGTTTTATCGGTGTAGCCGGCATTCCAAGAACAGAGCATTAAGTGTTTGTGAGCCTTTTCAAATTTTTTTTCAAATTCCGACCAAGAAAGCACCAACAAGTCCGCCTGTTTGGCCGGCTTAGGTTTCGTCCGGCTTAACCCTTCAGTTTCGTAATACAACTTATCTACCACGATTTTGAGTTCTTCGACATCCTCCGTAATAAAAAGTGCTTCCCCGTTGAGGTAATCGATAATTGTGTCATCGGTTTTATCTTGATGACTTTCCTTAGCCGGGACGACGTTTATTGATGTCGCCTGTTTTAACGACCGCTGTGTCTTCGGATCAAAGAACCTGATGCTTTCTATCCTGTTGCCTACGAACTCCAACCTTACTGGAAGTTCACTATCAGGAGAAAAAACATCGACAATGCCTCCCCGGTGGCTCACGGTTCCCGGGATCTCAACAACATTTTCAAATTCGTATCCCATATCTTGCCATCTCGCCAATAGGTGTCGCGGTTCGATGGTTATGCCGAGTTGCACTGTATGGCAGGATGCTTGAAATTCATTCCGCGGCATAGTTTTTCCAACAGCCGCCAGAGCAGAACTAATAACTATCGGACTCGGTTCGCTTGCTGTGTTGTGACCACAGAAAGTCAGAGCCGATAGAGTCTTTAGCCTCTCGGCGCTGGTTGTAACATCAGAGGCTGATTCGTCCAATAAAAAATCTGTCTCTGGGAAGAAGTGCAGAGCAGGAAAATCGGGACACCATACCTGTAGCTCCTCGTAAAGCCGCTTTGCATCTTCAGGTTGAATGGTAATCACTAAAATGGGCAGGTGCAATTCCTGGTGCAAGGCAGCGATAAGGAAAGGCCTAACCGCATCTGCAGCCACCAGTTTAATGGCTCTACTCCGAGGTTCTGATAACACGTCCTTGAGCTGTCGATATGCCGGGATATTATCGATTAAATGAGTAAGGCGGGATAAATACATTCTAAACACCACTAGGGCTAGTGACCCCCATATGGATAGTCATGACTAGCCCTGATTGAATTTTAACACAGTCCAATTCAGCCAAACAAAATAGTGAAACGTTGCCTTAATATATGTCTCAGGCTATAATCTGAAAACAAGAAAGACTAAGGAGGAACAATGCCATACAAAAAGTTGCTCGTCCCGCTGGACGGTTCCGAACTTGCTGAGCGAGCCGTGCCTTATGCTCAGACCATAGCAAAAACCATGGGTAGTGAGATAACGCTTTTCACCGTCAGTATTGCTTCAGTCGAGCAATTGGACCGGCCGATGAAAGCATATCTGGAGTTGAAAGCAAAAGAATTACAGGCCCGGGGCATAAAAGTTTCCTCAGCAGTAGCGTACGGAACCGTACCAGATGAAATAGTTGGTTTTGCTGACAAGAACAATATTGACCTCATCATCATTTCCACTCACGGATATTCAGGAATAAAGCGGTGGGTACTGGGAAGCGTGGCTCGAAAGGTCCTCTACGGCACCAGCGTTCAAGTGCTGTTGATAAAATCAAAGGCACTTAAAGTCTCTAAGGTAGAACTGAAAAAACTCATGCTGCCCCTTGACGGCTCACCGTTCTCGGAAAGCCCCATACCATTCATCCGGCAACTGACAGAAGATAGTCGCGCTGAGATTTTTTTAACTGTGGTGTGCGAGCCACCTTTGGTGCCTTCTTACGGAGACCATCCTATCAATCCAACCTGGGAGAAACACCGGGATGAAGTGTGGCTCGAAGCTAAAAAGCAAGCGGCTGAATACTTGCAAAAGATAGAAGCGGTGCTTAAAAAACAGGGTATGAAGGTGAGGTCACAAGTTCTTCCCGGCGAACTTGGCAGAGTAGCTGAAACCATCCTGAAAGCCGCAGATAAAGACAAGATTGACTTAATAACGATGGCCACACACGGGCGCTCTTCAGTTAGTCGCTGGGTGTACGGAGGTATAGCCAATAGAATTGTAGAGCAGTCTATTCAACCGGTTCTGCTTATCCGCCCATCGAAACCCAAATAGCTCTTGCTAATGCTTGTGTCTAAATTGCTATAGCGACCAGTATTACAGCGGCGCCTCGATGATTACTATGGTACCAGCGCCGGGTTCAGACTCCATTTTGAAGCTGCCACCTACCAGTTGGATGCGCTCTTGCATTCCTGCTAGGCCCAGCCTTCCCTGTTTAACTAAATCACCAGTCGTTTCAGGAAGAGAAAAACCGCAGCCGTTATCTCTGACCGTAACTCTTATAATCCTATCAGCGAATTCTACTGTAACCTGAGCCTCTGTTGCTTGCGAATGCTTCAAGGCATTGCTTAAAGCTTCCTGGGCGACACGAAAAAGCACCAGCTCAATCTCAGGGGAAAAACGCCGGCTTACACCGCGTACTGTGACCTCGATGTTCATTCCAGAACGCTTGCCTATATTCGAGGCCAGCGATTCTAAAGCTGGCATTAAGCCTAAACGGTCTAGGGTGGGAGGTCGCAGGTCCTGAATCATACGCCTCACATCTGCCATTATATCGTTCAACTGCTTATGCAGATTCTCAAGTAGACGCCTTTTATCAAAAGATAAGTCGCCGCTGATCGAGATTACATCATCCAGTTGACGAGCCAGAACAACCAAAGACTGAATGGTCTCATCGTGAAGCTCCCGGGCGATGCGTTTTCTCTCTTCTTCCTGGGCCATTGTAATCTGGCCAAGATGAAAGCGTAAGCTTTCTTGCATAACCTTCTCCCGGCTGACATCTCTAGCGATATTTTGGAAGCCGACAGGTTTCCCTTCAACCTCAACTAAATTGGTCGTAAGCTTTAAAATGGCTTCATTCCCTTCCTTGTTAATTAGCTTTTGCTCATACGGTTCAATAACAGGCTCACCACTAAGCAGCTTTGTTCTAATATCTTTAGCTAGATTAAGACTTTCATCAGAAAGGAAAGACTTAACATTCATTTGGCACAATTCTTTTACTTCGTATCCTGTGAGTCTGGCAACCGCAGCATTAGCGGAGACAATATTTCCATCCATATCATGGACCCATATGGCATCATGAGCATTCTGAAATAAAGTCCGATATCTCTCTTCAGATGCGCGCAATTGTTCCGCCACTTCATGCTCTTCTTCATAGAGGCGTGCATTTTCAATAGCAACGCCGATCTGATTGCCAATAGCCGCAAGTAAGCTCACTTCATCCTTATTAAACCGGCGTTGTCGCCGCACTGCTACGCAAATAGTACCCATAACCTTCCCTTTGGATTTCAAGGGCACGATAATTTGAGACTGTATACCTTCTTCTTTGACTTCTGTTTTTGTCAGCCTGGGGTCTTTCGAACTGTTCTTTATAAACATTGGCTCTCCCGTTTGAGCTACCACGCTGTTCAAGCCTTCTCCAAGTTTCATTCTATCTAGGCCAGAGGCAAATAAGGTTGAAACACCCCTGCTAGCGCCCAGGATAAGTTCACTAGCCTGACTGTCCAAAAGGAATATCAATACAATATCAACGTCCATCACATCTATAACGCTATCTATACTGCTATTTAAAATTTGCTTTAGCTCCAGGGACTGAGAGACCACGCCTGATATGTAATTGAGAGCAGAAAGATAAACCCGCTGCTCGCGCTGCCTCCCCAGTGCTCCGAAACCAAATGCAATCATATCTCCTAAAATAAAAACTGCGGCGGTTTCAGAAATGGCATCCTTGGGCTCGGGAGAAATAAAGATAGCCCTTGGCAACATGCATCCCAACGCAATAATCGAGCTAGCCAAAGCTCCTTTCCAGCCAAACACAAAGCCGGCCCAGATAACAGGTATCAAATAGAGAATTCTCTCAAAAGCATGCCTATCCAGGCCGATATTAACTAGCAGGTTGGTAAGAAAAGACGGGTACTGAATAACTTCCCTATAATGGGGGATTGTGATGAGGACAAGCAGCACCAAAATAAGCCAAAAGCTTGGCCTAAGAGCAACTGTATACCATCCTCTAGAGGACAATCGCTGCAAAATAATATATCCCGGTTATCCCAAGAGATCTATCCTCAGGACACATCTTCGAGAGTGACCCAGCCTTCCTTTAAGGCATATACTACGGCTTCGGTCCGAGAACTAACCCTAAGTTTATTGAAGATATTTGCCAGGTGTCCCTGAATAGTGCGTACACTCAAGCAAAGCCCATCCGCTATCTCTTTATTGCTTGAACCTTTGGTTACCATCCTCAATACTTCCATCTCTCGCTCTGTAAGCAGGTCCATCGCCTTCTTTTCGCGCTGCTTGCCCGAAGCACCTGCAAACCGATTTAAAACCTTGCGGGCAACAGAAGGATGGAGCACAGATTCGCCAGCATGCACCGCTCTTATAGCATCGACTATTTCCTGACCGCGTACATTTTTCAGCAGGTAACCTGCGGCACCAGCTTCGAGCAAGCCAAAGACAAACTGGTCATCGTCGTAAGCACTTAGCACCAGTATGGCAACAGCCGGGCAGAGGGCTTTTATCCGCCTGGTTGCCTCAATGCCGTCAAGCCTTGGCATAGCGACGTCAAGAAGTGCTACGTCAGGCTTCAAGTCACAGGATAAACTTATCGCTTCTTCCCCGTCTCCAGCTTCCGCCACTACTTCCAAATCAGGTTCCTGTTCCAGGATTCGGCGAGTTCCTTCACGCACGAATGCATGGTCATCGGCAATTAGTATCCTTATGTTTTTCACTTGATCCCTTTTCTGGTGGACATTATAACAGACTTGCGCTAAAAATCGGTAGAAATATTTGATTTGTAGCAGGCATAATTGCGCATATTTATTTATTTAACGAGCCTTATCTACTGGTAAAAGTACGCATTATAACGGTCGAAGTCTATTTAAAACTTATACTATACTCACGATGGGGGTAAAGAGGGCAGCAATCTGCCGTCAAATGCGGATATGCTTAATCTTAGTCTTAATATTTATAACTACGCCCAAATTGTTGTAAATAGGTCTAAGTCTAAAAAACATTTAAAAATAGACCTTTTGCCAGTTTTGTTTACGATTATGAAAGAAGTATAATTAGCCCGAAAGTAGGTGCATCATGGAAGTAAAGACACAGGGTAGCAACGACTTCATTCAAGAGATTTCGTCCATGCCAGGTGGTGAAAAAATCAACCTTTGTATCCAGTGTGGCACCTGCTCAGCATCTTGCCCTAATGCCAATAAAATGGACTATACGCCTAGAGAACTAATCGCCATGGCAAGGGCGGGTATGAAAGAGGAGGTTCTCTCGAGCAACTCAATGTGGCTGTGTCTATCCTGTTACATGTGTACGGTTCGTTGCCCCAGAGGCATAGTGCCAACTTACATCATGCATGCTTTGGAACACTTGGCCATGCGTCATCACATGACTAGTCCAAAAACACGCACTCCCACACTTTATAAGGTGTTCAGCAAAACTGTATACGATGTGGGGCATATTCCACGGTTCGGTTGTATGGGCCGGTTTTATCTTCAGGTGAATCCCTTCGGCGCCTTGAAAAACATCCCTGTAGCATTATCACTATTCAGGCATGGGCGTATGCCTATTAATATGCGTAGGAAATTAAAGCCCGAGGCACTAATCCAGTTGAAAGCTATTCTCGACAAAGCTGAGGTGCTGGAGGAACATACTTAAAGTAAAAGACCTGAAAAATGCATACAGAACAGCAAAAGAGATAGGGATAATTAATTGGGAGGCAAATAATGAAATATTATAGTTATTTTCCAGGCTGTTGTATGTATGAAGACAGTCAGGCCTACGACATGTCTGCCCGAGCAGTTTCTAAGCTTCTCGATATAGATCTTATTGAGCTTGATGATTGGAATTGCTGCGGTTCCACACCCTATACAGTTGTTGATGAGCTGTCTGCTTTTTGTTGCTGCGCACGAGACTTGGCACTGGCTGAGAAACGAGGGCTCGACTTGGTGGCGGCCTGTAGTGACTGCTACCTCATACTTAACAGGACCAATCAGCACTTCATCGAATACCCTGAGATAAGGAGTAAGCTAAGTGAATCTCTGGCAGCTGGTGGTTTGGAATACAATGGGACAGTCAGAGTACGTCATATACTAGACATTTTTGCCAACGATGTCAGCACCGAAAATATTAAGGCACAAGTCAAGGTAGACCTTAGTAGCCTCAAAGTAGCTCCCTATTATGGCTGTCAGGTGGTCAGACCTAAACCAAACTTCGACGACCCGGAATATCCGCAATCTATGGATCGCCTGATTGAAAGTTTGGGAGCGCAGGTTGTGCCATATCCACTCAAAACTCGTTGTTGTGGTGGTTCACTCATACTGTCTGAGCAAGATGTGGCTTTAGGTTTAATACATAAACTGCTCGACAACGCTGTAAGCAATGGCGCCGATTGCATTGCAACCGTTTGCCCGTTTTGTCATCTGAATCTCGATGCATACCAGGGTGTAGTCAATAAGAAATTCAAGACAAACTTTAATATACCTGTTCTATTCTTCACCCAGCTTATGGGAATAGCCTTTGGTATTGATGCAAAAGCTCTAGGCCTACGTGAGAACATCGTTCCAGTCGATAAAATACTGGCCAAATATGTTAAACAACGATAAGGAGAAGCCAATGGAACCGAAAATAGGTGTCTATATCTGCCACTGTGGTGCTAATATTGCGGCAACGGTTGACGTTGAACAGGTAACCGAGTTTGCTAAAGGACTGCCTTCGGTTACCATATCACGTGATTACAAGTTTGTTTGTTCGGACCCGGGCCAGGAACTGATTAAGAATGATATAAAAGAACTTGGAATCAACCGAGTGGTGGTAGCATCATGTTCACCCCGACTACACGAACAAACTTTTCGAAGAGCTTTAATAGGTGCCGGCCTAAATCCTTATCTTTTAGAAATGGCAAATATCAGGGAACACTGCGCCTGGGTGCATGAGGACAGCGCCAAAGCAACTGAAAAAGCCAAGGCACTGGTGAGCGCAGCAGTCAGGCGAGTTGCGCATAACGTGCCACTGGAAACGAAAGAGGTGCCTTTTAATCCCAACACGCTGGTCGTTGGCGGGGGCATCGCCGGCATACAGGCTGCGCTGGAGATTGCTGACTCAGGCCATAAAGTCTATCTGGTTGAAAGGGAACCTTCAATCGGGGGGCACATGGCCCAACTGGACAAGACCTTCCCTACCTTAGACTGTTCCGCCTGAATACTCACACCGAAGATGGCCTCGGTGAGGTCACACGAAAACATAGAGATGATGACTTATAGCGAAGTCACCAATGTTTCAGGATATGTGGGTAATTTCAATGTCCGGGTTAGAAAGAAACCGCGCTACATTGACGAAAGCAAATGCACGGGCTGCGGCACTTGCCAGGAAAAATGTCCAACGAAAGCAGATAGCGAATTCGATTTTGGCATCGGTAAAAGAAAGGTAATCTACACACCATTTCCACAAGCAGTACCAAACGTTCCTGTCATAGACAAAGAGCGATGCACCTATTTTCTTAAGGGTAAATGTCGAGCCTGCGAAAAGTTCTGTGAGGCTAAGGCGATAGATTTCGAGCAATCGGAAAAAATGGTCGATTTAGATGTAGGCTCTATAATCGTTGCCACAGGCTTCGATTCCTTTGACCCGTCACCAATGTCTCAGTTTGGCTATGGTAGATTTGATAATGTAATCACCGGATTCCAATTTGAGAGAATGAGCAGTGCCTCCGGACCTACCGGTGGTAAAATAACTTTGAAAGATGGCACAGAGCCACGCAGCATCGCAATATTGCATTGTGTTGGCAGCCGCGATACAAACTATCATGAATATTGTTCCCGTGTTTGCTGCATGTATTCACTCAAGTTTGCTCACCTCCTGAGGGAAAAAATTCATGATGCTGAAATCTATGACCTTTACATCGACCTGCGCTGCTTCGGTAAAGGATACGAAGAATTCTATAACCGGCTTCAGGAGGAAGGCATAAACTTCATCCGGGGCCGTGCTGGCGAGGTCACAGACGTAGCTGAAACACCTGACGAAAAGGGGAGGCTCGTAGTTGTCTGTGAAGATACACTAATTGGCAGACAACGCCGCCTGCCCGTTGACTTGGTTATCCTTAGCAACGCACTGGAGCCGAGAATTGACGCCGGTGAAACTGCCAAGCTGTTTTCTATCAGCCGAAGCCGGGATGGGTTCTTTATGGAAAAACATCCTAAACTTGACCCTGTGGCCACCACAACTGATGGTGTTTTTGTCGCAGGCTGTTGCCAGGGACCCAAGGATATACCCGACACCGTTGCTCAGGCCTCAGCTGCAGCGGCCAGGGTGATGGCTATGATAAGCAAGGGCAGTGTTGAGATTGAAGCAGCTACGGCAGTTATCGATGAGGAACTCTGCTCCGGATGTAAAACATGTATCTCTCTCTGCCCATATACGGCAATATCGTTCGATGAAGAAAAAAAGGTGTCTTTTATCAACGAAGCTTTATGCAAAGGTTGCGGTACATGTGCCGCGGCCTGCCCAAGTGGAGCGATTACCAGCCGGCAGTTCACGACTGAACAGATTATGGCACAACTTGAAGGAGTAATGGTATGAGTTACGAACCCAAAATAATAGGATTTCTCTGTAACTGGTGTTCTTATGCCGCAGCCGACCTGGCAGGTACTTCCAGAAAAAAGTACGCGCCTAACGTACGTATAATTCGTGTCATGTGCAGCGGCCGGGTGGAGCCAACCTTCATTCTCAAGGCTTTTCAATTGGGAGCGGATGGAGTCCTCGTCTGCGGCTGACATCCCGGCGAATGTCATTACCTGGAAGGTAATATAAAAGAAGCCCGGAGGATTCCCCTACTCAAGAAAATGCTCGGACAATTCGGTATAGAAGAGGAACGCCTCAGGTTGGATTGGGTCTCTGCGTCGGAAGGTGACCGCTTTGCTACCATCGTTGATGAGATGACCGAACAAATGCGAAAGTTGGGACCTTTTAATCAGAATAACTGATATTTTTTCTTACATTACTTCTTTTTAATCTCTACTCCGAGTCAGAAGCTACATTTTTAAAGTATCCGGCACCTACGCTAAAAAGCTTTGAGTAGAATTACCTAAAACCTATCATTTTACCGCTTAAAATACTCGAACATATTCTTGCATAGACTCGTCATTTTGTAGTATCATTGTGCGGTTTGGCCAAAATCTGGAGAAAGGAAGATTCATATGGAAGTATTCACACCCCTTAAAGAAACCACAGAAATCCTACTGGACAACGGCGGCAATCCTCTTGAATCATGTTATCAATGTGGCATATGCACCGGAGTCTGCCCCTGGAACCAGCTAGTAAACTTCCCCGTACGCAAGCTTATTCACAAAAGTCAACTCGGAATAGTCGACTTTGAGAACGAGGAAGTCTGGCAATGCGTTGGATGTAACGCCTGCGTCGATCGATGTCCCCGTGGTATAGAGATACCTCAAATTATGCGGTCCATCCGGCGTGTTATCATGGAAGTCGGCGCTGGTGTAGTACCCCACTCACTGCGAATAACCGAGAAGAACATTTCCGCCGTTGGAAATCCGCTGGGAGAACCACCGGAAAGACGGATGGATTGGGCTAAAGACCTTGGAGTAAAAACTTTTACTAAAGGGACTGAGATACTGTACTTCCCCTGCTGTTACCAAGCGTACGATCCTCCTACCAGAAAGGCTGCCCTCGCCACCGTTAACATCCTGAAAACCGCTAAAGTAGATTTCGGCATACCGGATAACAATGTGGTCTGTTGCGGCGAGAGTATACGCAAGGCCGGGTCCGAAAGTTTGTTTCAGCGTCTGGCCAAAACAAACATCGATATTTTTGCCGAACTTGGAGTGAAGAAAATACTGGTAACGTCTCCACACTGTTACCACACATTCAAGGACGAATACCCCGAACTCGGAGCCAATTATGAGGTAATACACTTATCCCAATATATCGCCGAACTCATTAAAGATGGCAGGCTAAAACCAACCAAAGAAATAAAGCAGAAAGTAACCTATCACGATTCCTGCTGTCTGGGACGTTACCAGGGCATATATGATGAGCACAGACAAATCTTGAATAGCATCCCCGGCCTGGAGTTCGCTGAGATGCGGGACAACCGTGAATACGCCCTCTGCTGCGGTGGTTGCGCCGGCAGACTATGGATGGAGACCAAAAAGGGAGAAAGGCTTTCCGAACTCAGACTTGAGCAGGTATTTGATGTCGGAGCCAGTACGCTGGCTGTCAGCTGCCCTTATTGCATGGCTAACTTCAATGACGGCGTGATATCAATGGGTAAGGGCGACTCAATAGAGGTCAAAGATATTTCAGAACTCGTTTCGGAGGCACTATAATGGCGCAAAAAAAGGCTGCAAAAAAGGTAACACAAAAAGTAGTCCACGAAGATGCGGAACCCAGAATAGGCGTTTATGTCTGTCACTGCGGCTCCAATATTGCCGGCACTGTGGACGTGCCGCAGATAGTCGAGTTTGTAAAGGGGCTGCCGGCGGTCGCAGTTGCCCGTGAATACAAGTTCATGTGCTCCGATCCTGGGCAAAGCATGATTAAGGATGATATTAAGAATTTAAAGCTTAACCGGGTTGTGGTTGCTTCCTGTTCTCCGCTGTTGCATGAGCCGACTTTCCGTCACGCTGTCCAAGAG
>CAZJID010000003.1:45459-49898 GCA_964545945.1 uncultured Dehalococcoidales bacterium | reverse complement strand
TTGACCACCCCAAGTGCAGTTTAACAAAAAGCCACGTATGAGTCAAACGTAAAATGTATCAAAAAGATTTGCGGAGATTAAGGAGATTTTCGTGCACGGTACGATACAAAAGCCACGGAATCACAACGTTTCAATTGAAATGAAGGTAAGGTTAACGCATATGCCAGCGGCGCTCAGGATTGCTGTTGTCAGCTAACAGATGCACGCTATCCGGCGGCAGCTCCAGCAAAGGATTTCGCAATTCTCGATCTCTTCGCCGCCGGCGAACGTTGTATGATGGGCTTCCCAGGCTCCCTCACATCCTTTGCCCCGGTGTTCCCAGACCAGCGTCTGGTTACATCGGGTATCACGTCCATGTGTGATTCGTGCACATTCGCACCTGCCGCCCGCTCTATCCCATGCCTGTTTAACTACCTTTTCGGAAAACGCCATAACTCACCTCCCACCGTTTTCGATTATAGCACTATATATGAAGGTGTCAACCATTTGGTTCATACATCAAAACAGGAATTGACATCTTACCTTCTGCCGTATGATAATCTGGTTATCCCGTGGTTTACGTTGCGGTACAGTTTTTATTCAGGAGGTAAAGTATGCGCGGTGGCTATATGGGCAGAATGCTCTTCGTTGACCTGTCGAGCGGTAAGATATCTGAGGAGCTCGCAGTAGACGACTTATACCAAAATTTCTTTGGTGGCTACGGCATAGGTGCCAGAATTCTATTCAGCCGCCAGAAAGCCAAGGTCGATCCGCTTGGTCCGGATGCCATGCTGGGATTTGTGGCCGGCCTTCTCACCGGTACGCCGGCTCTTTTCGGCGCCAGGTACGTAGTGGTGGGCAAATCGCCGCTTACCGGAACCTGGGGTGATGCCAACTCCGGAGGTGACTTCGGCCCTTATCTTAAATTCGCCGGCTATGACGCAGTTTTCTTCTCCGGCATATCCCCCAGCCCGGTCTACCTGTCCGTCAACAACTGCAAAGCCGAACTGAAGCCGGCGGACAAATTGTGGGGCAAAGACACCTGGGAAACCGAAGCTATGTTGCAGGATGAACTCGGCAAAGAAGCCCACATTACCTGCATCGGACCTTCGGCAGAGGGACTGTCGTTGATTTCTTGCATAATAAACAACCGGGGTCGGGCCGCCGGCCGCTCGGGTCTGGGCGCGGTGATGGGCTCCAAGAAGCTAAAGGCTATAGCCGTAAAGGGCGACCAAAAAGTGCCCATTGCCCATGAGTTGGAGCTAAAGGCAGCCAGGACGAAGCACCTGAAACTGGGCGGTGCCGTCGAAGCCTTCCGTAAGTTCGGTACCTGCGCCGGCACGAATGTGCTGGTACAGGCCGGCGACACACCAGTTAAGAACTGGAAAGGGACGGCGTTGGATTTCACCACCGCGGCCGCCATCAGCGACATGAAAGTAATCGAAATGCAGGAGCGCCGGTATGGCTGCTGGCGCTGCCCCGTAGCCTGCGGCGGGCACATGAAACCTAGCACGGGAGAGTATGACTATCCGGCGCTCGTACATAAGCCGGAATACGAGACACTGGCGGCATTCGGCTCAATGTGCTTGAACGATAACCTCGAGTCCATAATAAAGGTCAACGATATTTGCAATCGCTACGGGTTGGACACGATTTCAACAGGGTCCGTTATAGCCTTCGCCATCGAGTGCTACGAAAGCGGCTTAATTAGCAATAAAGATACCGATGGCATTGAGATGAGATGGGGCAACCATAAAGCCATCGTAGATATGACCGAGAAATTGGCCAAAAGGCAGGGTTTCGGAGAAGTACTCGCCGGCGGCGTTAAACGGGCGGCTGAACACATCGGTAAGGGAGCCGAAGAATTCGCCGTCCACATACACGGTGAAGAAGTCCCCATGCACGACCCCAAGCGGTTTTTAAATTATGCCACCTCTTATCTCGATAGCACGCCGGCACGGCACACCCAGGGAAACTACAGCACCAAGCCTGCCAGCGGCCTGGAATTCCCCGATTACGATAAGAAATCGACTGCCGGACGAGGCGAGGCGAACAAGGCCGGCAGCGATTTGATGCATGCTATAAGCTGCGCCGGCTTGTGCCAGTTCGGCTACGGTTTTATGTCGGCTGAAGCGCTCACCGATTTTGTAAACCTGACCACAGGTTGGAACTACACCATAGATGACCTAATGTGCGTAGGTGATAGAGTGGCCAGCATCCGCCAGGCATTCAACACTCGCGAAGGTGTCGGCATATTCGATTTTAAAACCCCGGCCCGAGTAGCGGGCAATCCCCCACCGGAAGCCGGCCCTACCGCCGGTAGAAGCGTGGACTTCGACACAGTGCTTAAAGACTTGCTAGTTGCCCGAGGTTGGGATGTGGAAACCGGCACACCTACCAAAAATAAGCTGCTCGAGCTCGGCCTCGAAGATGTAGCTAAAGTTCTATGGGATTAAGTTTGCCTAGTATAAGATAGCATTTGACATTCGGCTGCCTAATCTGGTAGATTATCTTTCGCTCTTGTGACTAAAGAGCAGAGCGTATTGTGCTGTTGTGAGTCCTTCCACTGAGTGGAAGGACGCGGTAATTTAGAGACAAACGATACGTAGGATTTATTAAAATGACACAGCCTTATGCTATAGTCGAGACCGGCGGCAAGCAATATAAAGTATCGCCGGGCCAGAAAATCGATGTCGAACGCTTGGCTGTTGCCGGTGGCGAAGATATCGAGCTGTCCAGGGTATTGCTTATTGCCGATGACAATGATACGCTCGTAGGCAGTCCTGCAATCGAGGGTGCCAAAGTGGTAGCCACCTGTCTCAGCGAGGAAAAGGGCGACAAGGTTATCGTATTCAAATACAAACCCAAGGTCCGCTATCGCCGGAAGAAAGGTCACAGGCAAATTTATTCCAGGCTTGAAATAAAGGAAATTGTGAAACCGGGCGGGGAGACGTCACCGGCGAAAGCTACAAAGAAAAAGACGGCAGCCGGAGGTAACAGCTAATGGCACATAAGAAGGGCGGAGGCAGCACACGCTACGGACGCGACAGCAAGTCCAAAAGACTGGGCGTAAAAAGATACGGCGGTGAGCAGGTCAATGCGGGTACCATACTTGTCAGACAGCGGGGCACCAGCATTCAACCTGGCAACAATGTCGGTGTGGGCAGAGACCATACGTTGTTTGCACTCATCGATGGCCAGGTTAAATACGAGCCGGCAACCAAGCAGCGCAAAAAAGCCAGCGTTTATAGTGAGAAGACGAAATGAAACCCAAGATACATCCTGAATATTACAACGACGCCACTGTGATATGCTCGTGCGGCAACACCTTTACCACCGGTTCTACCAAGAAGACGCTCAGAGTGGAACTTTGCAGTAAATGCCATCCTTTCTTCACCGGCGAGCAGAAGATCGTAGACACCGCGGGTAGAGTGGAACGGTTCAAACGTAAGTATAAGATAAAAGACTAAAATTCCCGAGCTATCTTCAACCGCGCATTGCATGCCTGTCTCTTTCACTACCTGTCATTGCGAGGCCATTCGAATAAGGCCGTGGCAATCTCGTCTGGAAGAAATCCCAAATCCCTAAAACCCGGGTAACATAAACATGAATACCTTTGGTATTTGCCGTTTTGTACTCAATCAATTAAAATTTGATATTATTTATAATTACGATATTTCGATTCTAGATTTTTAATATGTCGAATGTAGATAAAACAGAAAATTCCAAACCTTTCTATTACGGCGGCCAGGCAGTCATGGAGGGTGTCATGATGCGTGGCCGGAAAAGCATAGCCGTAGCAGTCCGCCGGCCAAACGGTGAAATCAGTCTGACCAGCCAACCTCTTGCCAGTTTATACAAGGGTCGCATTCGAAATTGGCCCTTTATCAGAGGCATCATCGTGCTCATCGAGACGCTGGCACTGGGGACTCAATCACTTCTCCATTCCGCCCAAATTGCCGCCGCGGAAGAAGAGGAGAACATAACGCCGACGGTGCTCTGGGGAAGCGTAGCTATAGCTGTGGCCTTCGCCGTGGCTCTTTTCTTTATCGCCCCCTTGCTTCTTACACGTTACCTGGTCGACCCTTACATCACCTCGTCTGTCTTCAGCAACATTATTGAAGGCGTCATCAGAATCGGCATCTTCATCGCCTACCTGAAAATCATAGCTTTAATGCCGGACGTGAAAAGGCTTTTTACGTATCACGGCGCCGAACATAAGGCAGTCAATGCCTACGAAGCCGGAGTGCCACTTGAGGTGGACTACGTCAGAAAGTATTCGACGGCACATACCCGGTGCGGTACCAGCTTCCTGCTGGCGGTTCTAGTCATCTCTATCATTGTTTTCGCACTGTTGGGCCGGCCATCGATATGGCTTAGCATCCTATCACGCATTGTTCTAATTCCTGTAATAGCCGCCATCGGTTATGAATTCGTTCGATTCGGTGCCACGAACTACC
>CAZJID010000003.1:0-45449 GCA_964545945.1 uncultured Dehalococcoidales bacterium | reverse complement strand
ATATCGGCATTGAAAAAAGTCGTCGAAACCGACAGCGACCAACCAAGCCCCGTTGAAATGTAGGGGCGGATTTTTAAGTCCGCCCCTTTACTTGTTATATGACGTTCGGGCGGGTCTAAAGACCCGTCCCTACATGTAGGGTATTATTCCAGATCTTTCCTATCAAACGCCTCGAAGAAGCAGCTCTGATTTCCGGTATGACACACCGGTCCGGCTGGCTCAGCCTTAATCAGGATAGCGTCGCTGTCACAGTCCTTGGCGATTGACGTCACTTTCAAAATGCTCCCCGAAGTTGCACCCTTGTGCCACAGTTCCTGCCGGCTGCGGCTGTAGAACCAAACCTCGCCGCTGTCAAGGGTCCGCTTAAGCGATTCCTGATTGGCATAGCCCAGCATCAAGACATCGCCGTTGTCGGCGTCCTGGATTATTACCGGAATCAAACCTTTGTTATCGAATTTCAACATTGCTTACCACCTTAATATGAATTATCCCATACCGTAGGGGCGTTCCTTCAGATGCGCCCGATAATACACGTGTCAGTTTTAGGCATTCACCGGTCCCTTGTAGCTTCCAATGCCTCTTTTAAATTTATATCGCCGGTATAAATGGCCCTGCCCAAAATGGCGCCCTCCACCCCCAATTCCTTGAGCTTTATCAAATGGCTTATCTTCGAAATGCCGCCGGCGGCGATGATGCCTACGTTCAAACCTTTAACCATCCCGGCAATAGCCTCGAAACCCGGCTCGGTAAGCGTACCGTCGCGTTTTATATCGGTGTATATAATCCGCTTCACGCCTAAATCGACCATCTGCAAGCCCAGGGCCAAAGCCTTAATCTCCGTGGCTTCAACCCAGCCGTGCGTGGCCACAAAGCCGTCACGGGCATCTATGCCCACAACTATCGCTTCACCATACTTGCGGCACAAACTTTTTACCAGATCCGCATTCTCTACAGCCGCAGTCCCCAAGATCACCCTGTCTATACCGGTGCCCAGCAATTCTGCTACAGTGGCCTCGTCTCTTATACCTCCGCCGAGTTGCACCGGCAGGCCCAGCTTTCTAACTATAGTCTTTATCACCTCAATATTTTGCACCCGGCCGCCGGCAGCACCGTCCAGGTCTATCACGTGCAGACGCCGGGCTCCCTGAGCCTTCCAACCCAGGGCGACGTCTACCGGATTTTCAGAGAAAACCGTTTCCCTGCCGTAATCGCCCTGATACAGCCGGACACATCTGCCGCCTTTGATGTCGACCGCCGGAATTACTTCCATTTCAAAACTTACCATACGAACGTTTAAATTTAGCTCAATTTCGTATACAATATTAAAGCTTTAATTCATTACTTTCAAATACAAGGAGGACAAACACATGGACTTCGAGCTTTCCGAAGAGCACAAAATGTTCCAGGAAGCCATCTGTAACTTTGCAGAGAAAGAGATCGCGCCTCTCGTAGATGAGGCTGAGAAAACCGCCACCATGCCTGTCCAACTATTCCCCAAGATGGGTAAGCTAGGCTATCTATGTGTCAGATATCCTACTGAATACGGCGGCGCGGACATGGGCAAAATCGGCGATTGCATTTCCGTCGAGGAGGTCGCCTACCAGAGCGTCGGTATATGTGCCGGTATCATGGTCCAGAGCGGCATCGGTACGACGGCCGTTTACACGCGCGGCAACGAAGAGCAGAAGAAGAAATATCTGGTGCCGGCAATCAAAGGAGAAAAAATAGCCGCTTTCGGTCTTACCGAACCCAACGCCGGCTCCGACGCTGCGTCCATACAGACCACTGCCGTCAGAAAGAACGGTAAATACGTGCTCAACGGCACCAAAACCTTCATCACCAACGGCAATATTTGTGACTTCGTCCTCGTCGCCGCCTACACCGACAAAAGCAAAGGTTCCAGAGGCGGCGTCAGTTTATTCATTGTGGAAAAAGGCACCCCCGGCTTCAACCGGGCCAAAATCCACAAATTTTGCGGCCGTTCCGGAGAAACCGGTGAGCTGAGCTTCGAGGACTGTGCCGTACCGGAGGCCAACCTTATCGGTGAAGAAGGTAAAGGCTTCCCTTACGTAATGGAATCGCTTATGGGGGGCAGGATTTCACATGCCTCCAGAAGCCTGGGGCTGGCTCGCGCCGCCTATGATGCCACGCTGAAATATGCACAGGAAAGAGTCCAGTTCGGACAGCCTATAGCCAAATTCCAGACCAATGCCTTTAAACTTGCTCGGATGGCAATGGATATAGAAGCTGCCCGCTGGCTTATATACTATGCCGCCTGGCTCTATGATCAGAAAAAGCCGCATATCAAGGAAGCGGCTATAGCCAAGCTTTTTGCCAGCGAGGTTGCCGTCAGAGTAACTACTGAAGCCATGCAGATTCACGGCGGTTACGGGCTGGTCGAGGATTCCGTAGTTCAGCGTTACTTCCGTGACTCGCGTATGTCCACCATCACCGAAGGAACCTCGGAAATCCAGCAGCTTGTTATTTCGCGAGAAATCGGCATTCGTTAATTATAAAGTAGCTTTTGGCTCCATTTGGGCGTTTGGTCCGGTAATAAACTGCAAATGAAAGGTGACTGGTATGTCAGGGACAGAAGAGACAATCAAGGCATACAGGGCAAAGCGGGAAAAAATAAAGCAGACAGACCCGAAGGCACTCGAGCAGCGCCACAAAGCCGGACAATTGTCTGCCCGGGAACGTATTGACTATTTCTTCGACCGGGGCACTTTCACTGAAATAGGACTATTCGTTAAGCATCGGACGACAAACTTCGGTATGGATAAACGGGATATACCGGCCGAGGGTGTGATAACCGGCTACGGCAAGGTAAACGGCCGCCCAGTGGTCGCTATCGCTGAAGACTTTACCGCCATGGCCGGCACTTTCGGTGAATACCATGGCAAGAAATTTGCCCGGGCGCTTGAATTCGCCAAAGACATGGGTTGGCCCTGCATCAGCATGAACGACTCCGGCGGGGCACGTCTCCAAGAGGGCATGGACACTCTCGAAGCCTACGGCTGGCTATTCAGAGCTCAAATACAGGCCTCCGGAATAGTCCCCCAGATATCACTGCTCATGGGCCCGTGTCTGGGTGGACAGGCCTATCATCCAGTAATGCAGGATTTCCTCATTCAATGCCGGCATACCGGCTTCATGGGCATTGCCGGACCGGCCTTTGTAAAAACTCAAATCGGAGAGGAAATCAGCCTCGAGGAGCTTTCTGGCTGGCAGGCCCACGCTGTGAAGTCTGGGCAGACTCACATAGTCGCCGAAAACGATCAAGAAGCACTGGATGCCTGCAAACAGTTGCTGTCTTTTCTGCCCTCGAATAATAAAGAAAAAAGCCCGCCTCGTATCAAAACGGAGGACTCACCGGAGAGAACGGTACCGGAGCTGGATACCATAATACCAGACCTTCCGAATCAGGCCTTCGATATGCTTAAGTTGATTACGCTGGTAGTGGACGACGGCTACTTTTTTGAGCTTCTCGGCTATCATGCGCAGAACTGCATCATAGGCTTCGCCCGGTTCGATGGTCGTCCTATCGGAATAGTGGCTAACCGGCCTTCATATATCGGCGGCGTTATCGACACCGATGCCGCCGATAAAATGGCCAGGTTTATCAGGTTCTGCGACCTGTTCAATATACCGTTGATTAGCTTCCAGGACTGTCCCGGATACATGATAGGTTCCGAGCAAGATTGGAAAGGCATTCTACGCCACGGTGCCAAGCTGCTTTACGCCTGGGCCGATGCCACCGTACCGCTGATTTCTGTCATGGTCAGAAAATCGTACGCCGGTGCCCATTACGGCATGCTGGACAAGTCAATCGGTGCCGACCTGGTATTCGCCTGGCCAACGGCTATGGTTACCATCGTCGGTGCCGAAACCGCAGCCAGCGTCATCTTCGCCAGGGAGATTAAAGAGGCGGAAAACCCCAAAGAAGTGAAGGCCAAACGGGTAAAGGAATATCAGGAGCTGTACGAGAACCCCTATATGGCTGCAGAACGTGGCTATGTCGATGATGTCATCATGCCCAGTGACACCAGGAAGATAATAAATAAAGCCCTTGATACTCTGCAAAATAAGACCGTCGCCAGGCCATGGCGAAAATACTCGAATATCAATCTATGACCGGAAACAGCGCGCAGGTCGACTACACCGGTATTTCAAAAATATATGACGACTACCGCTCCTATCCGGACGACGTAATAAGAAAAATCATTAAGCTGGGACGGATCAGCCCGGGAAAGAAAGTCCTGGACCTTGGGTGCGGCACCGGTAATATATCACAACAGATAAGGAATAAAATCAACGCCGATTTAATCGGAATCGATGCATCGCCGGACATGCTGAAAGTGGCCGGGAGAAAACATCTGGAAGTCGTCCTCAGCGACATCGATAAGCAAAAGCTGCCTTTCCGCGATGGTTCCTTCGACAGTGTAGTCGGGGCCTATGTTATCCACCAGGTAAAAAACCTGAATCTCGTACTCTCGGAATGCTATCGCGTGCTGCGAAACGGCGCACTGGTGCTCTTAACATCCAGCCATAAGCAAATAGAAGACCAGCACCCCATCATCAAACATTTCTTCCCCAGCTATGTTGATATCGATAAAAGCAGATTTCCTGATATAACGCTGATTGATTCGATACTGGAGTCTCTTTCCTTCAAACATATCACACATGAAGAAGTAACCGTCTCAAAAATACCTATGGACAACGACTATCTGGAGAAGGTGAAGAATAAATATGTGTCTACTTACGACCTTATACCCGAAGGCGAATTTGAAAATGGCCTTGCCAGATTAGAAATTTTTATCATGAACAACGGTCAACTTGAATTCAGGGACTGGCACGGAACGTTAATATGCGGATTGAAGGAGGAATAAAATGGAATTAGTAAATACCATCCCTATGCCCATATGGATTGCCTGGTTTTTGTTACTGGTTGCCCTATGGGTAACGCCATGGAAAGGAGTGGCCCTGTGGAGAGCCGCCGGTAATAAGCAGCTGGTCTGGTTTATTTGCCTCTTAATCTTTAACACGCTGGCTATACTGGAGATAATTTATATTTTCGGCTTCAGCAAGAAGAAATCATAGTGGCATTTAAATGTAGACACCATCTACGCTCGTTTGCTATACTCCAAGTCTTGTGAACCTGAAAATTTGGTTCCTCGAAACCAGACCGCAGTTCCTGCTGCTTACAGTAGTACTGGCTTTTTTAGGGACGTCCATCGCCTGGTTTGACGGCGCTTTCAATCTCGGATATGCAGTCCTGGCTTTCATCGGCCTGCTACTGTGTCATATAAGCGTCAATGTCCTTAACGACTATTATGACTACAAGAGCGGCATCGACCTGAAGGCCAAAAGGACACCGTTCAGCGGCGGCAGTGGCATTTTGCCTGCCGGTTCACTCAAACCGAAACAGGTCTTCTGGTTCGGAATGGGCAGCTTCCTGCTGGCCGTGCCCATCGGTATCTATTTCGTATTGGTCAGCGGCTGGCTCCTTCTACCTCTGCTTCTCGTCGCCGCGATATGTATTCTCTTCTATACACCACTTCTGACCAAGCTGGGCTGGCCCGAGTGGTCACCCGGCCTTGGCCTCGGCGTGCTGCCGGTCCTCGGAGCTTACTTCGTTCAAACCGGAGAATACACATTACCGGCTGTCATAGCCTCGATACCGTCGGGTATACTGGTACATAACCTGCTGCTGCTGAATGAGTTTCCAGATGTAGAAGCCGATAAAACGGCGGGCAGGAGAACCCTGCCTATAACTATCGGTAGTAAAGGCGCCAGTATAGTCTATTCGGCGCTCACCATAATACTCTACGTGTGGATAATCGTCTGGGTTATATTTGGACTAATGCCGGTCTTCTGTCTTATAGCCCTGCTGACGATTCCTTTCGCTGTAAAAGGAATCCAGGGAGCGCTGAATTACGGGAACGAAGGCAAGCTGATACCCGGCATGGCCAATAACGTTTTTATGGTTCTTATTACCCAGTTGCTTTTGGGTATCGGCTATATACTGGCGGGAATTTTTTAATATCTTTTATCTATTGCTTGTATTTTTGGTTTTTGATTTTTGAGATAGTACCGTGCCGACTGACCTGATTTTACTTCACGCGCCCAGCGTATACGATTTCCGTAAAAAGACCATACTATATGGGCCGGTAAGCGATTTAATTCCTCCATCCTCTGTCTTCGAGATGTATCCCATCGGGCTTACCAGCATCGCCGAATATCTGGAACGCTACGGCTACCGGGTACGTATAGTAAATCTTGCCGTGCGTATGCTCAGGGACCGGAAATTCGATGCCGAAGCCTTTATAAAGCGGCTTCAAGCTCCAATCTTCGGCATCGATTTGCACTGGATGCTGCACTGCCACGGCGCCATTGAAGTGGCCAGGATAGTCAAAAAATGGCACCCCGAGTCGAAGCTCATATTCGGTGGCTTTTCGTCCTCCTATTTCTATAAAAAGTTAATCGAGTATCCGGAGATCGACTATGTGCTCCGGGGCGATTCCACAGAGGAGCCATTCAAACAGCTAATGGACTGTCTGAGAAATAACAAGCAACCGGAAAGCGTACCTAATCTCATCTGGAAAGACGGCCGTGGACGGATACACGAAAACCCGTTCACATACGTTCCCGCCGACATTAATAACATTATGGTCGACCATTTCGGCGGCGTGATACGCTCCGTTCTTAGGTTTCGGGACTTTGCCAGCTACATGCCCGTGAAAAACTGGGCCAGCTATCCCATAACCGCTGTCCTCACCTGCCGGGGATGTAAGGAGAACTGTGTTATATGTGGTGGCTCCGCTGCCGCTTTCAGGAAATGCTATAACCGTGCCAGACCGGCCTTCCGTTCTCCCGAAAGTGTGATTCGGGATATCCAGCAGATAGCGCGCTTCAGTAACGGACCCATATTTATACTCGGCGACCTTAACCAGGCGGGCGAAGACTATGCCTTTAAGGTGCTGGATCTGCTCCGCCGCAACCCGGTAAAGAACCGGTTCATACTCGAACTTTTCTACCCGGCATCCAGGGAGTTTATGCGCCGTATGAGCCAGGCCTGTCCCGGGTTTTCCCTGGAGATTTCACCCGAATCCCACGACCCGGCTATAAGAAAAATAATGGGGCGACCCTACTCCGATAAGGACCTGGAACAAACATTGAGCGATGCCCTTGAAGTCGGCTGCCGGCGCCTGGACGTGTTCTACATGATCGGCTTATCCCGGCAAACCCCCCAATCGGTAATAGACACCACCGATTACTGTGAGCATCTATTTAAAAGGTTTAAAGGAGATAAGCGACTTTCTCTGTTTATCTCGCCGCTGGCGCCGTTTCTCGACCCGGGCAGCCTGGCTTTCGAAAATCCAAAGCGTTTCGGTTACCACGTCCTTTTCCGTGAGTTGGAAGATTACCGCCGGGCATTGATATCCCCAAGCTGGAAATATTCCATGAACTACGAAACCGACTGGCTGACTCGCCAGCAGATTGTGGAAAGCTCCTACGACGCCATACTGCGTTTGAACCAACTAAGAGTTAAGTACGATATTATACCCGTAAAACTGGCTCGGATAAGCGAGCAGCGCCTGAGAGCCGCCTGGGGCATGGCACACCGCATCGACGATTTATTATCCAAAAACAATTATGAAGAAATTGAACGCCTGAAACCGGAAGTGGACAGAATAAACGCCTTTCCCGTAGCCGAAAAAATCCAGCTTGAGGTACCCCCGCCCGTCATTGGATTGAAACCGCTTCGGGCGCTCTGGTATTCTTTAACCGGACGCTAGTCAAAGCAATTCTAACGACCCCTTTCGGAGATTAATTAAAATTGGAAAACCACGGCCTGCTTATCCGCAATGTACGTCTCGAGGAAATCAAAGAGGTGTCAGTATTACTTGGAGATGCCTATAGGCAATACCAGAATTTAATCCGCCCCGAAGCCTGGAAACATTATCAGGAAGATATTGTAGACGTTTGCAGTCGGCTGGACGAATCCGATTTACTAGTGGCTGAACTGGACGGTCATCTGGTCGGCTGCGTCACCCTATATCTGGATACGGAGCGCGCCATGCCGGAAGTATGGCCGGTGGGTTCGGCTGCAATTCGATTGCTGGCAGTCCATCCGGCTTACCGGAACCGTGGCATCGGCCACGCGCTCATGGAAGAATGCATTCGTCGCTGTCGTCAGGCGAAAATAACAGCCATCGGACTTCATACTACGGAGATGATGGACGTCGCCCGCCGGATGTACGAGCGCATGGGGTTTGTCCGTGTGCCTGAATCCGACTTCCATCCCGCACCGAACGTTACTGTTATGGCTTACCGCCTCGAGCTCTAAGCAAATACGCCACGTAATTTCTACGACCTCCCCACGTGACCTGCAACCATCCTGCGGAGCGGATGTTCCGCGGTACCCGGTGTTGCCATCGTCGCCTGCACCGCGTTACACTGTCAATGAACATGATAAATAACCTGCTCGAATTGTCCAAACGAGAGCTGCTCGAGATAGCCGGCTTTTTCAGAAGAAATTATAACGAGATAATTGTAATCGGCTTAGCCACACTTTTTCTCACGCTTGCCGCATACCACCCCATCGGTCCTCCCTGGATTAGCTCTCTGATATATTTTGTCGTCTTGCCGGTTCTGACGATTGTACTTCTGCTGCGCAAAAACCCGCTGGACTTCGGCCTAAGACCAGGCAATGTCAGAGTATGGTCTTTTTACGTCGTAGTTACGTTTATTATTGCGCTGCCGATACTTTATCTCGCTTCCCGGAGTTCCGCCCTGTCACATTACTACACGGAACCACAATTCGACTTCGTCAAATATTCGCTGCAGACGATTATATATTTGTTTGCCTGGGAGTTTATATTTCGAGGCTTTCTGCTCTTCGGGCTAAGGGGAAGGCTGAAGGAGTTCAGTATACTCGTTCAAATGGTCCCATTCGTGCTTCTCCACATCGGCAAGCCGGAAATAGAGACAATCAGCACCATATTGACGGGACTCTATTTCGGCTATGTCTCTTATAGAGGCAACTCGTTCTGGCCGGCGTTCATCATGCACGTCTTCATCAATATCTCATTTCTGATTTTCGTGAATGTTTTGTGAGAAAAAAATAGCTAAACCTCCACCTTAGAAAAAGGGAGATCAAGGGAGATTTAAACCCCTCTCAATCTCCTTTTCGAAAGGGAGAGGCCTTGTCTTATACTCACAAAACTTTCTCCGCTCGTGGTGAGCCTGTCGAATCAGTAGCTGACAACCTCATCCCTTCTGTCATGGCGAGGAGTCCTTCCAGAGTTGGAAGGATGACGTGGCGATCTCGTAAATAGATATACGTCGGTCATACAGACGAGATTGCCACGCCCTCGTTATACTCGGGCTCGCAATGACAAAGAGATTGATACATAATTATCTTTTTAATACGGCAACCGCGGCATTCGAACCGGCCCCGTCCTCGTTTCTTAAGTTTAATTGCTTCTTCACAGGTTTACCCCCCCCCTTGACATCCGAGGACATATTCCATATATTTTAAGTATACCTAGCTAACCTATGTAATATGTTTAACTAGGGTTTGCTGTGCTAGGTAGATACACCGGGCAGTCAGCTACCGACTAGTCTCCGCTGTATTGCCTTTTTGGGATAATGCCGATAAAACGCAGCCGGTAAGCCCGGCAGATGGCAGCGATGGAAAAAAGAAGAGCCGAATATAGTGAATTGGCGACCGGCTATGAATTCGCGCCGAAGCAGTTCAGACTGGATAAAGAAAAAGTGACCGCATATCTGAAAGCGGTTGAAGGAAACAGGCATATACACGATGGGCGGGAAGCGATACCCCCCATGGCTATCGCAGCTCTGGCTATGACAGCACTGTCGGAAGGGATCTCCTTTCCCCAGGGCGCCATCCACGTCTCGCAGGAACTGCAATTTCTTGACATGGTAAGTATCGATGAAACTCTTACGAGCAAAGCCAGAATTAGCCGCAAGCTGGAACGGGGTAAATTCCACATGTTGACTATCAGTATCGATGTTCAAAACGAGCAGAAAATACCGGTGTTGTCTGGAGAGACCAGCTTTATATTGCCGCTTGATACATTGGAGGAAAACTAGTGGTATTGAACAACAAAGAGCTAATCGCCGGCACAAAATTACCGGACCTGAAGAGGATAGTTACGCAGGAGCACATCAACCTTTATGCTGAAGCCAGCGGCGATTTTAACCCTATTCATATCGATTCGGAATTCGCCCGGCAAACACCACTGGGCGGAACGATAGCTCACGGTATGCTTATCCTGGCCTACGTCTCGGAATTCATGACAAATAGCTTCGGGCAAGCCTGGTTGACCGGAGGTAGTCTGAGCGCCAGATTCAAAGCGCCGGCCTACCCCGGAGACACGATAACCGTTAACGGCCAGGTAACCGATGTGCGAAAAGAAGACGGGATTTTATCGGTCAATTGCGATGTCCTCTGCCACAACCAGCAAGATGACCCTGTAATAATCTGCGACACGAAAGTGAAGGTGACGGCTGATGAAGATAGCGGTTGATGCCATGGGCGGCGATTTCGCGCCTGAAGAAATCATCAAAGGTTCGGTTTCAGGAGCCAGGGAGTACGGCGTCGGTATTATTCTGGTAGGACCGCAAGAACGCATCCAGTCCGAACTGGCAAAATTCGATACCTCCGGACTTGAAATTGAAATCGTACACACCGACGAATACTTAGTCGAAGGCGAACACCCCGCCTACGCTATGCGCAGAAAAAGAAACACCTCCATTATGGTTGCCACCAGGCTGGTTAAAGAGGGGAAGGCGGCAGCCGTGGTTGGTGTCGGACCTACGGGAGGCGTCTTTGCCTCCGCCGTACAGGTGCTGGGTACATTCGAAGGCCTATCCCGGCCGGTTATCGGAGGCCCGTTCCTGGGGTTCGCTCCGGAGACCATTGTCATCGACCTTGGTGGCAATGTCGATTCGCGCCCGGACCAGCTTCTGGATTTCGGCATCGTCGGCATGGTCTATGCCCGCAAATGGATGAATATTCCGAATCCGTCTATTGCCCTGCTCAGCAACGGCAAAGAGGAGGGAAAAGGTAATGAAGTGGTACGCGAAACTTACGACCTTTTCAAAAAGTCGGGTTTGAATTTCGTAGGCTACGTAGAGGGCAACGATATAGCACACGGCAAAGCTAACGTCATCATTTGCGACGGCTTTGTGGGCAACGTAGTCGCTAAATTCTGTGAGGGTCTGGGTGATGTCACCGCCGGCTGGCTCAAGACCGCCTTGCAGAGCAAGCTGCCTGAAAGTGACGTAAGCGACATTGTTAAATCATTAAAAAGAGCCACTATTGTGGCCGACTCAGTAGGAGGGGGCCCACTGTGGGGTGTGAACGGGGTCGTTTGCAAAGCCCACGGCCGGAGCAAGGCGTTCGAAGTGGCCAATACTATAGGCACCGCCAAACGAGCCGTTGATATAGACCTTGTCGGCACTTTTACCAAAGAGCTGGCTGCCATTAAAAATACAATGAACATAACCAATTCAAATACTTAGATGGAGGAGTTGAAAAATGTCTACCGGTACTTCAGTCGAAGAAACTATTAAGGGCATCGTAACGCGGGTGGTACGAAAGCGTGACGCCGAGTTTAAGCCGTCGGCTACATTCAAGGACCTGAAAGCCGACTCTCTGGATGTCGTGCAAATACTGGTTGCAGTGGAAGATACCTTCGATATCGAAATCCCCGATGACGACCTTCAGAATGTCACCGACATGAAAAGCTTCGTCGCCTGCATCGAGAATATCATCGCTAAGAAAAATAAATAGCTGGTATCCATATGTTTCTGAAAGATAAAGTTGCGCTTATAACCGGCGGCTCAAGGGGCATTGGCCGTGCCATAACGCTCAAGCTGGCCTCCGAGGGCGCCGCGGTAGCCATAAATTTCTTTCGCAAGAGGGACACCGCCGAAGGTACCGCCGAAGCCGCCCGTAACCTGGGCGTAGCCGCCCACATAATAAAGGCTAATCTGGCCGAACCTGAGAAAATCGACCGCATGTTTGCTGAAATCGAAGAGAGGTTCGGGCGGCTGGACATACTGGTCAATAATGCGGCTTCGGGTGTGGCCCGCCCGGCCATGGAACTTGAACCGGACGCCTGGGACTGGACACTAAACATAAATACCAGAGCCGGCCTGCTGTGCGCCCAAAGAGCGGCCAGACTGATGAAGAACGGCGGCATCATCGTCAATATCTCCAGTCTAGGTTCCCGCCTGGCCTGGCCGATTTACACCGCAGTCGGCGTTTCCAAAGCAGCGCTTGAAGCTCTGACCCGTTATCTGGCCATCGAACTGGCACCGCGGGGCATCAGAGTGAACGCCATTGCCGCCGGAGCCGTAGAAACGGAAGCCTTGAAACTATATACCGCCGATCCGAATATACCTTCTCACATGGTCACCGGAACCCCCGCTGGTAGCATGGTCAAACCGGAAGACGTAGCCAATGTGGTTGCCTTCCTGTGCAGTGACGCGGCTGCCATGATTAGGGGACAGACCATCGTAATCGACGGCGGACTGTCGCTTACATCGGGGGCTTACACGATGCCGGAGGATAAAGGAGATACGAATGTCCCAAAATAGAGTTGTAGTTACCGGAATGGGTGCCGTCACCCCGCTGGGCCTGAATGTAGAACGCTACTGGCAGGGACTGGTAAACGGAGAATCGGCTATCGGACTTATCACCAAATTCGATACCACCAAATACCATGTCAAAGTGGCCGGGGAAATCAAGGGCTTTGACCCGCTGGAGTACATGGATATCAAGCGCGTTGACCGCACGGCTATTTGCACTCAATACGGCATCGCCGCGACTAAGATGGCGCTGGCTTCGGCCGGATTGAACATGGCTAAAGAAAAACCGGAAAGGGTGGGTGTGGTCATTGCCACGACCGGTGCCATGGACCTGCTGATTGACCAGGGTGAAATCATCAAGAATCGCGGGCCGAAGCGCATGGACCCGTTACTAATCAGCAAAGTATCCCCGAGTATGGTATCGGCTATCATAGGGCTTGAGTTCGGTTTAAAGGGGCCGAACAGCAGTTTGAACAGCGCCTGCGCCAGCGGCAACGACGCCCTGGGCACGGCACTGAATCTGCTGCGCCGCGGGCACGCTGATGTGATCGCGGCTGGCGGCGCGGACTCACAGGTGAATCCGCTGGCTATCGCCATCACCGGGCTGGTTGGCGCTCTCAGCCGGCAATCCGACCCTCAAAAAGCCTGCCGGCCTTTCGACCTTAACCGCGACGGCATGGTCTACGGAGAAGGCAGCTCCATACTGATATTAGAGACTCTGGAACACGCCCAGCAGCGCGGCGCACCGATACTCGCCGAGTTCGCCGGCGCCGGCTGGTCGTTTGACGCTTTCAACGAAACTGCGCCCGACCCGGTCCAGCAAGCCGAAGCCATGAAAATGGCGCTACGTGATGCTGACGTTTCCCCCAGTGATATTGACTACGTAAACGCGCACGGGACCAGCACCAAATATAACGACGCTGCCGAGACTAAGGCTCTGAAAATGCTCCTTGGCGATAGGGCCTACAAAGTACCCATTAGCTCGGTAAAGTCGATGATAGGACACCTGGCATGTGCCGCCGGTGCGGTTGAAGCTGTTGCCGCGGTAATGACCGTAAAAGAAGACATAATTCCGCCGACAATTAACTATGAAACGCCGGACCCGGACTGCGACCTGGACTACGTACCTAACGCAGCCCGCCGCCAGAAAGTGAATGTCTGCCTTTCTAATGCTTTTGGTATGGGCGGTCAGAATTGCTGCATCGTACTAAAAAAATTCTCCTGAGATATTAGCTAAATATGAAGACAATCGGTTTAGAGCAAAAGGTGGCACTGGTAACCGGTGCTTCGCGCGGCCTGGGCAGAGCCATTGCCCTCAAGCTGGCGGCATCGGGTGCCCGTGTAGCGGTCAACTATTTGTCCAACGACGAAGCAGCTAATCAGGTAGCTAAAAAGATTGAGAACAGCGGCGGCGAAGCCATGTTATGCAAAGCTAATGTGGCTGAAGATACTGCCGTCCGCGAAATGACCCGCCAGGTTGTCAAAAGCTGGGGCAAAATCGACATCCTGATTAACAACGCCGGCATCGTCCGCGATTCCCTTATTCTCCGGATGCCGAACGAAGCTTGGGACGAGGTGCTGGACACGAATCTGCGCGGCGCGTATTTGTGTACCAAATACGCCCTACGCTCGATGATGGAACAGGGCTGGGGCCGTATCATCAATATCTCTTCCCTGGCCGGGCTGGTCGGCAATATGGGACAGGCGAACTACTCTGCCGCCAAGGGTGGGCTAATTGCATTTACCAGAAGCGTGGCGCGAGAGGTCGGCCCGCGGAATATCACCGTAAACGCCATCGCGCCCGGCTTTATTGTAACCGATATGACGGATAAATTATCGCCGGAAACTAAAGACGCCATACTGGCGCGCATTCCGCTGGGACGTTTCGGTATAGCCGATGATGTTGCCGAACTCGCTGCTTTTCTGGCCAGCGAGCAGGCAGGATATATCACCGCGCAGACCATCTGTGTCGATGGCGGCGTCGTATAACATGAGGAGGTAAGAAATGGCTAAAGTAGGCATCGTTACAGACTCCATCTCCTGTTTGCCCGTGGAGAAAGTGAAGGAATATGGGATAAAGCTGGTACCGGTCTCTCTCAACATCAACGGCAAGCCTTATCGCGACCTGATAGACATGACGCCGGATGACTTCTGGAAGATGTTCCCGGAGGTAAAGGAGTTTTCGACCGGAGCCCCGGCTCTGAACGAGTATACCAGAATCTTCAGCGACCTCAGCAAGAGCACCAAGGACATCGTCTGCACATTTGTTTCTAAGGCTTTGAGTGCCACGCATGAAGCCGCCGTACAGGCCCGGAACCTGTTCCAAAAGGAACACCCGGAGGTCAATATCGAAATTATCGACAGCCGAACCGCGGCCGGAGCCCAGGGATTCGTAGCCCTCGAGATGGCACGGGCAGCGAAGGCGGGCAAAAGCGCGGCCGATGTCGCCGCCATTGCCACGGATATGATACCGAGGGTTAAATTCGTCTGCGCCATGGAGACCATGAAGCTGCTTATTAAAATCGGCAGGGCACCGAAAACAGCCTACATGGGTGAGCTATTCGGAGTCAAACCGATTATCGGCATGGTAAACAACACCGGCCTGGTCGAAAATCTGGGCAGGGGGCGGGGTATGGAAAATACCATGACGAAAATGATTGACTTAATGGCCCAATACCTCGACGACAAGAAGCCGGCCAGGGTAAATGTCCACTACAGCAACTCTTTGGATGACGGGGAAAAACTGAAAAAGCTGGTTGCCGCCAAATTCAATTGCGAAGAGCTTTACTTTACCCCTTATTCGCCGGTAATGGGCGGTGCCGTCGGTCCGGTGATCGCGGTTTCCTTTTACAGTTAGACCCGTTCGTTTTACTCTAACGCATCGTAGAAAATCATGGAAGTTAAAACGGTTCTCGATGGCAACGACTTAAAGACCATGTTCGCCGCAGGCGCGAGCTGGCTCGAAAGAATTGCCTATTACATCAACGGTCTGAACGTTTTCCCTGTACCCGACGGCGATTGCGGCACCAACATGCTGCTGACGATGAGAGCCAGTCTGGAGCAGGTCGACAAGCTTGAGGATGGCAACGCCGCTACCGTAGCCGAAGCCATTGCCAGAGGCGCTCTGATGGGCGCCCGCGGCAACAGCGGCGTTATCCTTTCCCAGATATGGCGTGGCTTCCAGCAAGAGCTAAAAGACAAAGATGTCATCGATGCCAGTGACCTGGCAAACGCTTTTGAGAAAGCTTCCGACGTAGCCTACCGGGCGTTGACTAATCCGGAGGAAGGCACTATTTTGACCGTTATTCGCGATGCCGCCGCGGCTGCCCGCCAGGAAGCTTCGAGCCATAATGCCAGCCTGACATCGGTAATGGAAGCCGCGGTCAGCGCCGCCCGGGCATCGGTAATAAATACGCCCAATCTGCTGGCAGTGCTTAAGGAGGCCGGCGTGGTGGACGCGGGCGGGCACGGCTTGTATACATTCCTGGAAGGCGCTTTATTCCATCTCAGGGGTGACATGGACGGCCATTCGCCCGAACAGCTTTCCGGTGAGGTACAGCTAACAACAAAACCGGTTGACGTCCCCGCGGAAGAAGACAGCTACGGTTTCTGTACACAGTTTATGGTCCGGTCGGAAAAAATGGAGGTTGAAAAACTACGAAGTGCGCTGGAGCCTATGGGGGCGTCGCTCATTGTGGTCGGTGATACGTCAGTGATCAGGGTGCATATCCATACCAAAGAACCGGAGGCCGTTACCAAATTAGCCTCTTCTTTCGGCACGCTTTCCGATATAGACATCCGTAACATGGACGAGCAGCACCAGGAATATCTGCTTAAGAATCGTGGAGATGCAACGACTCTATCCGCTGCGGTTATCGCCGTGGTTAGCGGTGATGGTCTGGTTAAAGTTTTCTTCGACCTTGGTGTCACTGCTATTGTTCCCATGAAGGAAATTAAAAACTCCAGCACCATGGACATCCTGCGGACCGTTGACGAGGTGCCTTCAGAAAATATTATCCTGTTACCCAACAGCGAGAAGGTGATTCCCACGGCTCGTCAAGTCCAATCGTTGACTAAAAAGGACATAAGGGTAATACCTACCAAGACGATTCCACAGGGGATTTCGGCTCTACTTGCTTTCATCCCCGAAATCAAGTTCGAGAACAATGTGGCAGAGATGACGGCAGCTGCCGCCTCGGTCAAAACCATCGAGATTGCCCAGGCCGCACGTGCCGTCAAATCAAACAAATCGCCTCTCAAGAAAGGGAAGGTTATCGGTATTCTCGACGGCCAGGTAGAAGCAACAGGTAACAGTCCGGAAGACATTATATTTCAGCTACTATCCCACCTGGACCTGACTCAGGCAGGTATCGTGACGGTTTACTACGGCAAAGATATAACCGGGGAGGAAGCCGACCGCATAAGCGATAAAATTCGTAAACGCTATCCTGAGCTTGAAGTGGGACTGGTTAACGGCGGGCAGCCCTATAATCTATATATCATCTCCGTAGAATAGTTCGATATTCCCTTCTCATGTAAGAAAGCCATTCGGGGGCTAGCTGATCGATTTTCATTAAACTATAAAAAGCTATCCATTGGTAGCGGACATAAGTGAGCGAAGTTTATTGATATCGGTCTTTATTAGGGCGAGTTCCAGTAAGTCGTGCAAGTTGGGCGGTATAAAAAATCCGTCTTCAAGTTCAGGCGGATCATCAATGTGGACTGAGTAGTCGCCAACATATCTCCCTACCCTGAATAGTATCTCTTCTTCACCCTGGATCTGCTCGTAACTTGTCTCTTTCCAGAAAATCACGTGACTAGCGACATCAGCTGATGGTAACCCGGTAAGTTTGGCATAAAATTCGCTGAGATTCTTATCGTACTGCTTCCTCTTTCTTTCTTCTTGGATGTCTTTTTGAGATTGTTCCTCATCTTGGTACTCGCGAATAACTAAAGAAAGTACCACGTCCCGGCCTTCGGGCTTCTCAGTTCCAGAAAGAGGGCTATAGGAAGCAGATTCATTTCCATATATGCGAGAATAGGTTATCAGACCATCTGGATGATATATGGTTTCTTCGTTGCGAGAAAAAGGCTCATAGAGAAGAGCTTCTACAGATGGAATAATTTCATTGAAAGGTAATTCAAGTGGTCCAAGTTTAGGTTGCGGTATTTCTTTTTCATGCCAGCACGCCTCTAATACCATACATGAACTAATCAGCGCTATAAGCAACCCAGCATGTATGACCTTAGGCCACATTGATTTTCACCAAATAAGTGCCAAACCCGGAACTTTAGCACTTTTTAACTGCTTCTGCGTCATTAAATAGGGGGGGGCATTGGCCTTTTCTGTCACCAGATATAGCTTCTTCCCAGACAACTGGCTTCAAAGTAAGTATAAACGATGGTTTTCGAGGAAGCAAGCACGCAAACTTAGAATTCAACAATTCTGATAAAAATGCACTATACCTCATTTCTCAGGCTAATCCGGGACTGTTCAATTCAAAACAAGAATATTGATTGAACAAGATGGCGGAGAGAATAAAATCAGATATGACCATACAATGCATCTAACTACTGACCGCCTGCTCACGAGGTTATGTTTATGGGACTAATTTATCAAGTGGTATAATTGTTGGGGCAAGGCAATTTATTATGGATAAAAAGACTCACAGAATATGGGACGACCTCCTTAACCCTGATGTACTGCGGCCTATTCTTATCGCTTCATCTATCTACATAACTGGGTTCGAAATGCTCAAAGACTCAATCATAGGACATACTAAAGATTTTTTCTCTTTTGTTCATGGATTTGAGAAAAACGGCAATGCCGCTTATACAAAATACCAAACTGATGTACTGAGTCGCAATAAAAGTATTTTATACGCAAGTCTAGATTGGCTAAAAGATATGACCGCAATTGACGAAAATGATGTGGATATTTTTAATCGTATAAAAGATGTTCGTAACGAACTTTCACATAGTTTACACCACAAAATCAGCTCAGAAAGAATGCCAAAGGATTTTAATCAGCGTTTTCGAGAAATGGTTTCTCTTTTTCGTAAAATTGAAATATGGTGGGTTGTTAATTTTGAAATACCTGCAAATCCTGATTTGGATGATAAAGAAATTAACGAGGATGGCATTATTACGAGTCCAGTTATGTTCCTTCAATTAATGTGTGAGATTGCACTTGGCACAGAAGAAAAGAGCAGATCATACCACAGGGAATTTAAAAGTAATTTTGGAAATAATATTTAAAAGTACTATGCAGGCATCTTGAAGATTCCAACTTCATTTCAAGTATTTTTCACGGTCTGTCAATTCTATCAAGCCAATATCGCGAAGCTATTGAAAGCAAAGGTCACAAAATAGCGTTTGTTCAGCCCGCCATCTTTATTGCCATCATAACCTTACCCTCTATATAATGATTCTAAGACGCCTCGAAAGGAGATTTGAATGGAGAAAATCGACCTCAGCACCGCCATAGAACTGAGCTCGCCCTACCCGTATACACTGGTCGTCACCGTGGACAAAGAGGGCAAACCCAATGTCATGGGCGCTGCCTGGTGGACGTTCACCAGCGTGCAGCCGCCGATGATGGCCATCTCCGTCGGCCATCCCCGCTATACCCACGAGTGCCTGGAAAACAATAAAGAATTCGTCGTTTGCTTTCCCTCAGAGGAGCAGGCCAAAGCTGCCTGGCTGTGCGGGACGAAGTCAGGTCGTGCCCTCGATAAATTCGAAGCCGTAGGCTTCAAGACAGCTCCGGCCAGCGTGGTTAAACCACCGCTTATCGAAGGTGTCACCGTAGCCTACGAGTGCAAGGTCGTAGACCAGCTGGTCTGCGGCGACCATACCCTCTTCAGCGGTCAAGTCGTAGCTATTCACGGTAATCCTCAGAAGGCGAAACACATATATTCCGTGCACTACAGGAAGCTGGTGAGTATCGACTGGCAGGGCTCGGTCGATTTCAACCTGGAATACAAATAAACCTAGCAAACACAGCGTAAAACAATAGAATTTTTGCCTGTTTTCACTAAAACTTCATATAATATTCATCAAATATTCCAAATACAATGTTACCATTTTCCATAGTTTGTACTTTTGTGCCCTCATTTACTGCACCGCCGTTAAGGATTAACGTCAGGTAAATGTTCTATTACGCCCTGAAAGAGCTGCTCAAAAGAAACAAGCTATATCTGCTCAATGTCCTGACTATCAGTCTGGTCACCTTGATGGTCATCACCTTGAACAGCCTGGCAACCGCCTACCGGGAAACAGCCAGATTGCCCTTCGAGGACATTCAGGGAAATATCATCATACAAAGAAATGGTAACGTCCCCGAGACGATAGATGGGGTTCTGTTATCCTGTTCCCTGGCACCTATACCGCATCAGCTGGTATCGGAGATAAGCAATATCGACGGAGTAAAAGATGTTTCCGAGGCCCTTTCTTTATGGGTCTTCGACGAGGACAACTTCAAACGCGTTTCCGGCGTCGATTTTCAGGACAACTTCGGCAAAAAACTGGCCGCCAAGCTTATCGACGGCTCCATTCCCGCCACTGACAATCAGATACTGGTGGAAAAGACGTATGCCGAAAAATATTCGCTCGATGTGGGCAGTACAACCACCGTAGCCGGCCGGCAGTTTACGGTCTCAGGCATCATAGGCACCTCCGGAAACGAGGTGCTGGAATCCGATATCTATCTCAAATTAAAAACCGCACAAGAACTGGCCTACGATTCAAAAAACCTGCAGCAGGTGGAGACATTCAATAAAACCGATGTAAATATAATATTCGTCAACGGCAGCCAGCCCGAGCTCAATACATTGAAGCAAAATATAGATAAAATTGTTTCGGACACGGGTACAAATTCGGGGAAAACGCCACTGGGCGAGACCATCGGCAGTTACAATATATACACACCGGAATCTTTCGCCAGTCAGATAGCGTCCGTTTTCCGTTTATCGGATAAACTAACCTGGCTCATCTCCATAATACTTTTGATCGGAGCCGCGGTTATCGTCGCCAGAAACGCCCTGCGTATAATTCTGGAGCGGAGACGGGAATTCGGCATAATGAAAACCGTGGGCTTTAAAAACGGGGATATACAAAGGGAAGTTACCGTGGAAACCTTCATTCAAATTTTCACCGGTTTTCTCGCCGGTCTTATATTATCGGTTATCGCCGTCGTTGCCCTGAGTCATACCAAGGTATCGATAGCCATACCCTGGGAACTAACTGCCTATCCGCATTTCCTGCTGGCCAACCCCAGCGATGCCAATGTGACACAAATGCATTTGCTCCCGATCAAGCTGGGGCCCCTTCAGGTATTTATAACATTCATAGTCATTATGGCCGTCGGCCTGGCTACTTCATTCCTGAGCGTCTGGCAGATAAATAAACTCAAGCCCATGGAGGTGATGAGGCATGAATAATATCGTTGCCGTCGATCAACTGACCAAAACCCTGGGCAATGTCAGAGTTATCGATGACGTATCCTTCACCATACAAGAAGGCGAGTTCCTGGCCATCCAGGGACCATCCGGTTCCGGAAAAACGACCCTGCTGGGCCTTCTGGCTGGCCTGGAAAAGGCAGACGAGGGTAACATAGTGGTTGCCGACAAGGACCTTACCTCAATGACGGAGGATGAACTGGCAATATTCCGCAGATATAATGTAGGTTTCGTTTTTCAATCTTTCAACCTCATACCTACGCTCAATGTAGTGGAGAACATCGCGCTGCCGTTGTTTCCCGAGCATTTGTCCAGGAAAGACATGTTCGAACGCTCCCGAAAAGTAGCCAAGGATGTGGGCCTGACGCAGAGATTAGACCATTATCCCAACGAGCTTTCCGGCGGTGAGCAGCAGCGGGTGGCGGTGGCCAGGGCGCTGATAAATGAACCAAAATTGCTTTTCGCCGATGAACCCACCGGCAACCTCGATAGTAAGACCGGTCAGATGATAACCGGACTGCTGCGCAGCCTGAACAAGGACAGGGGTCAAACGGTGGTACTGGTAACACATGATGACAAAATAGCCGGTGAATCCGACCGTATAATCAGAATTTTAGATGGGAGAATAGTCAATGAGAACTAAACAAACCGGTTTAACCGCTGTAATTTTATTAAGTCTGCTGTTAATCGGTATTCCTATTACAGCCGCGTGTACAACTCAGTCATCCGCAAGCAATCAGCCCGCTCAATCTCAACCGCCTACAAATGCGCCGGAAAATACGGAATCCACCTCATCGCCTCCTCAGACATCCCCGCCTTCCGAAGAAACAGCTCCGCCAGCGGTTGCTGCAAGTCCCGTTAGCGTTGTCATCGCCGGATACATCAATCACGGCCCGATGCAGCCGACGGTGCGCGCCATCAAGGAAGTGCTGTCCAAATACGAGGGGGATGTCGATGTCACCTGGGTCGATTTAGCCACATCGCAGGGCCAGAGTTATTTTCAAGAGCACGGTCTTACCGCACACATGAACGTTATCATAAACGGCACGTATGAATACGAAGTTAACGGCAAAACGGTGGACTTCCAGTGGTTCGAAGGCCAGCAGTGGACCGAGGAAGAGCTGGATACGGTATTAGCCGGCCTAATACACAGCTAGCTCCGAGCCGCAAGTTTGATTATCAAGGGACTTAAATATATTTGCTGTATCTCCTAAGAGAATTTACGCGCCGCAAAGGCAGGACCTTGACCAATCTGCTGGTTGTTGCCGTCCTGGTAGCTATTTTCGTAGTTCTGACATCGGTAACGAATGCCTACTCCCAGGCCATTTACCTTCCTTTCCATGATGTCGGCGTGGACATGGTAATTCACAAGTCCACCCCACAGTCCACAGCAAGCCCCACCGACTCCATACGCCTGCCCTTCGGCAGCGGCGTGTTCGACCGGGTTGAAATAGACAACATAGCCGCCTCAAATCATATAGAAGATGTCTCTAAAACACTGGTATTGTGGCGCTTCGATAAGGGAGAGTTCACTTCGATAGAGGGACTGGAACCCGATAGTTACATAGGAGAGAAATACAGGTCGTGGATTACCTCCGGTCGTTTTCTCCAGACAGGCGACGAGCACAAGGCGATAGCTGAGAAGCACTTCGCCAAATTTTACGGGCTAAACCTTGGAGACAGTCTGTTGTTGGGCGATACCCAATTTGAAATTATCGGCATTCTCTCGGCAGAGGAGGAAAGCCAGGTCTCTGCTACGAACATGTACATAGATTTGCCGGATGCTCAGGCGCTTCTGGAGACCAACGGCTACAGCCAGCTTTACGTCAAACTGGATTCGCTGTCTTCAGAGGACGCCGTCCGCTCCGAGATCAGCGGGATCGATAAAGATGCTGTGGTCGTTTCCGGAAGCTCCATTGCGGCATCGGTCGGCAACGTCGTCAAAATCTTCGAGAGGTTCCGTTTGCTCTTCCTGGCCATTGTTGCCGTTATCATGGCGCTGATATTATTCCAGGTCAACACTAACTCCCTAATGGAGAGAAGAAAAGACATAGGTATTCTGCAGACGGTCGGCTGGACAAAAGCCAATATAAGCAGGCAGATAGTTTCCGAGATATTCGTACAGACCTTACTGGGATTTATTCTGGGTACTATTATAAGCCTTCTCGTGATAGCAGGCATTGGCTCTATCAGTGTACAGGCTCAAATATCTCAGGGGCTGGGCAACAACCTGTCTGTTTTAACCGCGCCCGTGGTCTTGTCCGGGGCTGCGATTGTTCAATTTCTTGTCTTGACACTAGCCATCTCGACCATCGTATCGCTGTTCCTTTCGAGACAACTGGCCCGCATGAAGCCGTTAACCAATCTGAGAAATCAAGCCATCCAGTAGATAGCGCCGCGGTGGACATTTTAGAATACCTTTCGGTATGATGTTCATGGAGCAACATGAATTTCTCGGTTATTATCCCAACACTTAATGAAAAAATGTTTCTGGGCCCCTGCATTGACGATATACAAAGACTGGACACAGGCGTTGAGATAATCGTTGCCGATGGCGGCACCACTGACAGCACCGATTTGATTGCCTCTTCAAAAGAAACTTCCAGGCGCAAGAATGCCAGTTATGCTAGAATCTGTAAACGAAACTGGTATCTTAATTTACCGGGGGGAGCGGAGCAATGGACAAGTCCATAATAATCATCGGCGCTGGAATTGCTGGCTTGGCGGCGGGTTGCTACGGCCAGATGAACGGCTATCCTACTCGCATTTTCGAAACGCAGGATAGACCGGGCGGTTTGTGCACCTCGTGGAAACGTAAAAATTACACCATAGACGGCTGCCTTCACTGGCTGGTGGGGTCTGGCCCCGGCAACAGCTTCTATCGCATATGGCAGGAGCTGGGCGCTGTGCAGGGACGGCGCATGATCGACCACGAAGAATTCATAAGTATCGAGGATGAAGATGGCAAAGCCTTCACCGTCTATACCGACATCGACAAACTCGAGCAGCATATGAAAGAGCTCGCCCCACAAGATAAGAAGGTAATCGAGAAATTCACCAATGCCGTGCGTGACTGCTCCGGAATAGACATGCCGATTGACAAAGCGCCGGAGCTCTACGGGTCGGAGGACATGGCCAAGTTAGCGGCCAGGATGCGCCCTTATTTGAAGCTTCTGGGAACCTGGAAAAACGTTAGCATCCAGGACTTCGCCGCTGAATTTACCGACCCGTTCCTGCGCCGGGTTTTTCCTCTGATGTTCAATCTTCCCGACTTTCCCATGATGGCGGTGCTTTTCACACTCGCCTGGTACAGCCAGAAATCTGCCGGCTACCCGGAAGGTGGCTCGCTGGAGTTTTCCCGGGCTATCGAGCGCCGCTATCGAAATCTCGGTGGTGAGCTTTACTACCGCTCGCCAGTAAGCAAAATATTGGTCCAGGGAGGCAAAGCAGTGGGCGTGCGTCTGGCCAACGGTAAAGAGCATAAGGCTGATATCGTTATCTCCGCTGCCGACGGTCATGCCACCATTTTCCAGATGCTTGAGGGCAGGTATATAGATAAAAAAATCAGGGAAAACTATGACAGGCTCCCTATCTTCCCCGGCTTGATACAGGTAAGCCTGGGCGTGGCCCGCTCTTTCGAGGGCGAGCCGCGGTTGCTCCTGTACCATCTTAACCAACCAATGGTTATCGCCGGTAAAGAAGAAAAAATATTAGGGGTAGAGATTTACAACTTCGACTCCACCCTGGCGCCGCCGGGAAAGACGGTAATAGATGTTAAGTTTTACGCCGACTACGACTACTGGAAAGACCTGCGGCAAAATCCTGAACGCTACAAGGAAGAAAAGGAGAAGATCGCCAATCAAGTAATTGGCTTGCTCGACCAGCGTTTTCCCGGTCTTGCCAGGCAGATAGAGATGCGAGATGTGGCCACTCCGATAACCTGGGAGCGCTATACCAGCAACTGGCGGGCCAGCTTTGAAGGCTGGCTAATCACCACCAATAATTTCGGTATGAGCATGAGCAAAACCTTGCCCGGACTTAAGAATTTCTACATGTGCGGTCAGTGGGTGGAGCCGGGAGGCGGTGTGCCCTCGGCAGCTATGTCAGCCCGCAACCTGATTCAGGTCATCTGCAAGCAGGATAAGAAGTCGTTCGTGGCCAATGTCCCGCCCGGCACATCTTAACACTTAAAATACATCGGGCTATCAAATTTTTCATCCTGTTATGGAGGAGTGAAACAGTGCCTTCCGTGAAAGATGTTCTCGACAAATTGCAAAGCAAAGCCAGGCCCGACCAGCTAGCCAGCATGGCTAAATACGGAATGGCGGTCAAGCGAAGACTGGGCGTCTCGGTCCCTGATATGAGAAAGTTAGCCAAAGAAACGGGCAGAGACCATACTCTGGCGCTGGAGTTATGGAACACGGGCATAGCTGAAGCCAGAATCGTAGCTGCTCTGGTTGATGAACCCGATAAGCTGACCGAACAGCAGATGGAAGACTGGGTCAAAGACATCGATTCCTGGGACGTCTGCGACCAGGTATGCATGAACCTCTTCGAAAAAACCCCGCTGGCCTGGAAGAAAATCATCGACTGGTCGGAGCGGGACGAAGAGTTTGTCAAAAGGACCGCCTTTTCGCTGATAGCCTGTGTGGCATGGCATGACAGGACAGCAAGTGACGCCAAAATCATGCAGTTTTTGCCGGTCATAAAGAAAGGCGCTACTGACGAGCGTAACTTCGTCAAGAAAGCGGTCAACTGGGCGTTGAGGACTATCGGGAAAAGGAACCTGAGCCTGAATAAAGTCGCCCTGGATACTGCCAGGGAAATCCAAAAGCTTGATTCAAAAGCTGCCCGCTGGGTGGCCGCCGACGCCATCAGAGAGCTGGAGAGCGAAGCCGTACTGGCCAGGCTTAAGAAGCGGAACGGAAATCGAAACTCAAATTGACGAAAACTAAGCGGCTTCCAGGTCAAGATAATATTTTCAGTTACCGGCTATGCGGTACATCGCTGTCCCGCATTTGGGGCAAACACCTTTTATAGCCGGCTTGCCGTTATCGGTCTTAACGGTTTTGGGACGGCTCATCTGCCTTTTGGTACGGCATGTCACACAATAAGCTTGCATTTCCATACCTCCCTTTTGCAACTATTAACGCTAAACCATTCTTAAAGGTTTACGAGCTTTTGTCTTGGTCCGTGAGACAAGCAGGAATATGAGTTGAACTCGCCCCTCATATAGCAATTATCTATTCATAGACTGCTGCGAGTTTTTAAAATCCCCACCTCTTGAGCGTACAAGAATATCGAGCACATGACCAAAGTACCAATAAGAATAGCCTAAATAGGTCTGTCGGCCTTTGCTTGCTATTGATATATTGTGCATACTATTGACTAATAATGCATCTCTAATTTAGGTAGAGTGCAATATTGATCAGCGATGCTAAAAAGAGGAGAAACAGAGCCAATGGTAATTTCAAAAGGTGTAAAACCAGAATTGATGACTACCATCGAGCTTGCCGGATATCTACGAATTTCAAGGGCAAGTATTTATCGTTTGGTTAGGCAGAAGCAAATACCGGTAAGTAAAGTAGGCCGCCAGCTACGTTTCCGTAAAGATACCATTGATTTGTGGCTATCAAAAGGCGAGGCAAGCTAAGCAAATGACAACAAAACCGCCGGGCAAAGTAAAGTCTAAAGCTCTACCTAGAGGCAAAAGCTTCCTTTCGTCTTATGGATTCCCCGTGATTATGGCGCTGGTGGCGGCGGTAATTCTGGCTGGGGGATACTTGCTTTACCACTTCCAGGAACAGCAACAGCGCCACCGCACTGAGAGCGGGCTCTCAATCGTAGCTGAGTCGAAAGCGGACCAGATTTCTGAGTGGCGCGCCGCCAGGTTGGTAGATGCCAATACACTGGCCGGAAGTCCGTCCTTCACCGACACGGTGGCTGCGTATATAGCTACGCCAACCGATAATGAGGCCAGGAATAAAGTCATTGGTGACCTGGCCATCGTGGCGCAATCATATCCGTATCAGGACATATTGCTCACTGACATCGACGGCAACGTGCTTTTAAGCGTTAATAATAGCGTACGTCGCCTTAGTGATATGGCACTCACGCAACTTCCGCTTGCCATCAAGGAACATCAGGCCGTCTTTACCGATTTTCACTATCCTCCGGATAGCAACTCTCCACACCTGAATGTCATTGCGCCCATCTTTCCCTGGAGGCAAGATTCGCCCACGGCATTAGGTGCCGTGGTTTTGTACATCGACCCCTCTCGCTATCTTTACCCACTGGTGCAGTCTTTTCCCATGTCAAGCCAGACGGGAGAGGCTCTGCTGGTGGAACGTGATGGTGACCAGGTGTTATTTTTGAACGAGCTGCGTCACCAGCAGGACACCGCCTTAAAATTGAGAATACCGTTAAGCCGGCAGGATGTACCGGCAGTTATGGTTGTACTGGGGAAGGATGGGGTGTTTGAAGGCAAAGACTATCGCGGGATAGCGGTATTGGCGGCACTCCAACCTATTCCTGATTCCCCCTGGTACCTGGTGGCCAAAATAGATACCAGCGAGGCACTGGCTACCTGGCGCGGGCGGTCCGGATTTATCATAGCTTCCATTGCCGGACTCATGGCCGCCGCGCTCGCCATCATCGGACTCGTCTGGCAGCGCCGACAAAGGCAGGTATATCAGAAACTTTATAAGGCAGAGGCCGGACGAAAGAAGTTGGAGAAAAATCTAATAGATTCTGAGACTAAATACAGGCGTCTCTTTGAAACAGCTCAGGATTCTATATTGATTCTCGATGGAGACACAGGACGAATCATAGACGCCAACCCGTTTATCAAAGAAATGCTGGGTTATACGCTGGAGGAACTTCAGGGAAAGTATCTCTGGGAAATCGGCACGTTCAAAGACATAGTAGCCAGTAAAGGCGCCTTCAAAAAGCTGAAAAAGAAGGGCTACATCCGTTATGACCACCTACCCCTTGAGACCAAGGATGGAGAGCAAATTCATGTGGAGTTCGTCTCCAACAGATACACGGTAGACAGTCAAGAGGTGTTTCAGTGCAATATCCGCAACATTACCTCGCGCAAACAGGCGGAGGATAAGCTGCGCGAAAGCCAGGAAAGATTCAGAGCGCTTATTGAAAATAGCCAGGATGCTATCACGCTGTTGGCCGCAGACGGAACTGTGCTCTATGATTCTCCTTCTATTATGCGTATTTTGGGCTATGAACCCACGGAACGTATAGGGCGAAGCGTGTTCGATTTTGTGCATCCAGACCAATGTCAGGACATGGCAGACGGCTTTATGAAATTCACACAACAAACTGGAGCGGTGATTCGCTCTGAGATGCCTTTCTTGCATAAAGACGGTACGCCACGATGGATTGAGGGCATGCGCAGTAACCTATTGCATGAGCCGGCGATACAGGCAGTGGTGGTCAATTATCGTGATATCACCGAGCGCAAGCAGGCAGAGGATGCGCTACGAGAGAGTGAGGATAAATTCCGCTCGATTTTTGATAATAGCGTAGATGCAGTTTTCCTCACTGAACCGAACGGCGGAATAATCGCGGCCAATCCAGCTGCCTGCACCATGTTCGGTTATACGGAGGCAGAATTCCGTAAGTACGGTAGAAATGCCGTGGCTGATGCCAGTGACCCGATAACGAATATGGCTTTGGAGCGAAGAAAAAACACCGGGAAATTTGAAGGTGAATTAATCTTCAAGCGCAAGGATGGCACCACGTTCCCCGGCGAAATATCGTCCGTGGTCTTTAAAGATAGGCATGGTGACAGCAGGACGAGTATGGTGGTTCGTGACATCAGCAGCCGAAGGCAGGCAGAGGAGGCACTTCATCAATCCGAGATAAAATATCGGTCGCTTGTTGAGCACTCTCCTGACATTATCTGGTCTTTTTCCAGTAAGAGTGGAACGATTTACGTTTCCTCGCGTGTAGAGCCCATTCTGGGATACACACCAGCATACCTGTACGATCATCCTTGGCTTTGGAATAAGTCCATACACCCGAAAGATCAGCAACGTGTTGACCGGGCCATCGCGGATTTCGTGGCCGGGAAAGAACTTAATGTTGTATACCGAATCAAGAATTCCTCCGGGGATTGGTTGTGGTTCAATGACCGTTCTATTGGTAGGCAGGAAATAGGCGAAGAAGTGATAATCGAAGGAATTTCGACGGACATTACCGAGCGCAAGCATGCAGAGGAGGCACTGGAACGCTCGGAGGAGAGATATCGAACTATACTGGAGGGTATGGACGACAGCTATTACGAGGTTGACCTCGCCGGTAATTTCACCTTCGTCAATGATTCACTGTGTCACCGCCTTGGGCATTGCCGGGAAGAGCTAATTGGAATGAACTACAGAAACTACACACCCGCAGAGGCCTCCGATGATACGTTCAAAACATTCAACCGGGTGTATCGGACGGGTAAGCCGGTAAAAGGAGTACCTTCGGTAGCCATCGCCAGGAACGGGAGCTTAATATTCACGGAACGGTCGGTCTTTCCTCTACACAATGAGGAGGGGAAGATTATCGGATTTCGTGGAATCTCCCGCGACGTTACCGAGAAGAGGATGGCCGAAGAGAACAGGAGACAACTGGAGCAAAAAACCCAAATCTCCAGCCGCCTGGCTTCCGTGGGTGAGATGGCCGCCGGCGTGGCCCACGAGATAAATAACCCGCTCACCGCGGTTACCGGCTACGCCCAGTTGCTGGCGGAACGGGACGACCTCCCGGCTGATATAAGAAGCGACCTGGCAGCCATCAATGATGGCGCTCGACGCGTTGCCGGCATAGTACAGAGGCTGCTTGCCTTCTCCCGCCAGACCAAACCGGAACAAAAATACGTTGATATTAACGACCTCATAGAGAGCACACTCATACTGCGGGCTTATCACCTGAGGGTAAACAATATTAAAGTTGTCACTCGACTTTATCCCGGCTTGCTCGAAACTGTGGTTGACCCGGGCCAGATACAGCAGGTAATACTCAATTTAATTGTAAACGCCGAGACTGAAATGAAACTGGCTCATGGCAAGGGCAAGCTGACGATAACCACAAAGAAGAGCCATAACACCATAAGTCTATCAATAAAGGACAATGGCCCGGGAATAAAACCGGAGGTTATGGATAAGATATTCAATCCCTTCTTCACTACCCGAGAAGTAGGTCAGGGTACCGGATTGGGCTTGAGCCTGTGCTACGGCATAATAGCCGAACACAAAGGGAAGATATACGCCGAAAGTAAGCCCGGCAAGGGCGTCACCTTCATTGTCGAGTTGCCTGTGGTCGAGGAATTCACATCTCCGGAACAGGCAAAAATGCAATTTGAGCCCGAAAAAGCAATAAAAGGCAGGATACTGGTGGTGGACGACGAGCAAACGGTAAGAGACGTTGTCAAGCGGGTGCTTACCAAAGAAGGTCATAAAATTGAGACAGCAGATGACGCCGACGAGGCATTGAAAAAGATTGAGCGCAAGAAATACAATCTCATCCTGGTTGATATCAAAATGCCGGGCATGAATGGCGTGGAACTGTTCAAGCGTATTAGGAAAATAGATAAATCGTTGGCCGTTAAAGTGGTCTTCATCACCGGCGATATCATGAGTGCCGATACCGAGAAGTTCCTGTCCGAGACCAAAGTTTCCCATATCAGCAAACCATTTAATGCCGGGCAGCTGAAACTGGAAATAAATCGCGCTCTGAGCGGGGAACCACTTGGCCAGGATAAATAAGAGCATACGAGGACCGAGACCATGATTCTGGACATGAGAACAACGATGCTCTTATACGCCATCGTTAATATCGTATGTGCCCTGGTAATGACGGTGGTTTGGTATCAAAACAGAAAACAGTTCGCGGGCATATCATTCTGGCTGGCCGACCTGGTTTTACAGGCGAGCGGGGCTCTGCTAGTCGTGTTACGGGGTACGATTCCGGATTTCGTTTCCATGGTAGTCGCCAATACCATGATTCTGGCCGGCATCGTCGTCATTTACATTGGGCTGGAGCGCTTCGTCGGAAAAATTAGCTCGCAAATCCATAACTACGTTCTCCTGGGAATTTTTGTTCCAGCTGCTACTTACTTCACACTGGCTCAGCCGGACCTTGAGGTCAGAGGCGCCATTATCTCTCTAATGACCGTAATTTTTACCTTCCAATGTTGCTGGCTTCTGCTGTATAGAGTAGCACCCGACATGCGCCGGATGACGCTTTTTACGGGCATAGTCTTTGGAGGCTACGCCCTGGTCAGCGCTGCCCGAATTTTCAGGTACATAATTTCGCCTCTGCAGACTAACGACTTTTTTAAGTCAGGCACATTCGAAACATTGATAATTATATTTTTTATAGTACTTGCCGTCGCTCTTATCTGCGGCTTGATATTGATGGTGAACAGGCGTCTGCTTGGCGAAGTTAAATCCGGCGCCGAGCAAGTGCGAAGGGAAAGAGACAGGGCTCAAAGCTATTTCGATATGGCCGGTACTATGCTCGTGGTTATAGACGCCAGGGGCAAGGTCAGCGCCATAAACAAGAAGGGCTGCGAGATACTGGAATGCGAAGAGATGAATATCATTGGCCGGGACTGGTTTAATACTTACATACCCGAAAGGATGCGAACCGAGGCACAGTCCATCTTCAAGAGAATCATGAGGGGAGACATCGAGCATTTCGAATACCTAGAAGGTTTTGCCGTTTTGTCCACGAGTGGTAAAGAGAAGCAGGTTACCTGGCACAATTCTGTAATCAAAAATGAACGCGGCAAAATAGTCGGCATACTTCGTTCCGGCGAAGATATCACGGAACTTAAGCGACTGGAAGACGAAAGAAAGGCGTTGGAGCAAAAGGCACAGCTTGCCAGCCGTCTGGCTTCCGTTGGTGAGCTGGCGTCAGGTGTAGCCCATGAGATAAATAACCCGCTGACCGGTGTTATCGGTTACACGCAGTTTTTGCTCTCCAGAGCAGACATCCCTGTGGACGTTAAGGATGACCTTAATATTATCAACGAAGGCGCCCAGCGCGTATCCAGTATCGTTAAGAGGCTGCTCGCCTTTGCCAGACCGACCAAGCCGTCACGAACTCATGTTGATATAAATAACCTTATTAACGGCGTCCTGCAATTAAGAGAATATGAACTCAAAGCCAACAACATAACCATCACCACTGCCCTCGACCCTGCTCTGCCAATTACAGTGGGCGATGCCGCACAGCTGCAGCAGGTATTCCTCAACCTGGTAATAAATGCCGAAACCGAAATGAAGCTCGTGCGCAATAAGGGTAAGCTACTGATTAAAACAGAGCAACTTGATAACAGTATACATATATCTTTCAAAGACAACGGACCGGGCATATCAAGAGAAAACCTGGACAAGATATTCAACCCCTTCTTCACCACCCGGGAGGTAGGTGAGGGCACGGGACTGGGGCTCAGCATGTGCTACGGAATAGTGAAAGAGCACAATGGCAGGATATGGGCGGATAGCGTCCGTGGCAATGGCGCCACTTTCAACGTGGAACTGCCTATAATTGCCAAAACTACCAGAGTGACCAAGTCCAAGGCCAGCTAAACCACTTACTCAAAGGAACACCGCAGTCCTAAAATCACTATCACAAATAATCTATTGAAAGCTGACCATCTCTTATCTATAATCAGCCTGTGACCAAGAAACGCCTGGACAATCTGCTGGTAACCCGGGAACTGGCTGACAATATAGCCACGGCTCAGGCCGTCATCATGGCCGGCGAGGTTACAGTATCCGGCAAGGTCGTCACCAAGCCGGGCACAATGGTTGATGAAGGCTCTGAGCTAAAGCTGGCTGAGAAATCACCCTACGTCAGCCGCGGCGGCCTCAAGCTGGCCCATGCACTGGATGAGTTCAAAATCGATGCCTCCTCCATGACGGCAATAGACGTCGGCGCTTCTACCGGAGGCTTCACCGACTGCCTTCTCCAGCGAGGCGCCGAACGTGTCTACGCCATAGACGTCGGCTACGGCCAGCTCGACTACAAGTTGAGACAGGACCCGCGGGTGGTCGTCATGGAAAGGGTCAACGCCCGCCTCTCTTTCTCACTGCCGGAGAAAGTCGATATAGCCACTGTTGATTTATCGTTCATCTCGGTAACGCAGGTGATTCCAAATATCGTCGGCTATCTGGCACCACCCGGCCATATTGTGATTCTGTTTAAGCCGCAGTTCGAAGCTAAGAGAGAAGAGGTGGGCAAAGGCGGCATAATCAAAGACCCTCAAATTCACGCGCTCGTCCTTGGCCGGTTCATCAACTGGATAACCGAACACGACTTAAGGCTTTGCGGCCTGGTTGCCTCCCCCATACTCGGCGCCGAGGGCAATAAAGAATTTCTGATATACCTTCATTCCCAAAGATGCGATAATAAAGGGCATGAAAAGAAGCTTCACTCTTAACGTAGACAACCTTAACCTGCCGGGCGAGGTTTATTTCTCCGAAAACCCAAAACGGCCCTGCCCCGCGCTCTGCCTGTGCCACGGTATTCCGTCAGGACAGCCTGCCTCCAACGGAGACGCTGGCTACCCGGGACTGGCCGAACGGTTCTGTAAAGCCGGTTTTATCACCCTTATCTTCAACTTTCGGGGAGCCCACGGAACAGAGGGCAACCTGGATATGCTTGGCTGGACACGTGATTTGACAGCCGCCATCGACTATCTGGTAGGTCTAAAAGAAGTGGACAGGTCACGCTTATGTCTTCTCGGCTCCAGCGCCGGTGCCGCTGTTAGCGTTTATGTAGCCGCCAAAGACTCCAGAGTATCCTCTCTAGTAACTTTAGCCTGCCCGGCCGAGTTCGACTTTATGACAGATAAAAAGCGCGCCAGGGATACCATCGACCACTTCCGCAGCATCGGAATCATCAGAGACAAAGGCTTTCCGCTATCCGTAGACGACTGGCTTGCCGGATTCAGCCAGGTGGCACCGATTAATTGGATAGACAAAATCTCTCCCCGCCCCACCCTATTGATTCACGGCGACCAGGACGACCTTGTTCCCGCAGAGCACGCCCACAGGCTATTCGAGAAAGCCCGCAACCCCAAAAAACTGGTGATAATCCCCGGCGCCGGTCACAGACTGCGCCTGGAAGAGAAAGCTGTAACCACTGCTCTGGACTGGCTCAAAGCATCGGCAAAATTGACCCCAGACCTCTAAAAAGCCTATAATAATGAGGACGTAAATAGCTATGCATGAGAGCTGCGGTGTTTTCGGCATCTATGCTCCCGGCGTAGATGTCGCACGAATCACGTTTTTCGGCCTATACGCTCTTCAGCACCGTGGACAGGAAAGCGCCGGCATTGCCACTGCCGATGGCAAAAAAGTCTACCTTCACACCTCCATGGGGCTTGTCTCCCAGGCGTTTACCGAGGATGAGCTGGCCGAACTGCGCGGTTATATCGCCATAGGGCATACCAGGTATTCGACCACCGGCTCCAGCCGGGCCTGCAACGCCCAGCCGATACTGGTTGGCAACAACTCAAACACTATAGCACTGGCCCACAACGGCAATATAGTCAACGCCAAATTCCTCCAGGCAGAGCTCGGCCAGCAGGGATTCAACTTCGCTACCACCACCGACTCCGAGATTATCGCCAACCTCATCACCTCCTCCACGGAGAAGAATCAGGTAGATAAAATAAAATATGCCATGCGCCGACTGCAGGGCGCATATTCGCTGGTTATCCTGACCAAGGACAAGCTGATAGGTGTTCGCGACCCCATGGGAGTGCGGCCGCTGTGCCTGGGCACCATTGACGGCGGCTGGGTAATCGCCTCTGAAAGCTGCGCCTTGAGCCACATCGGCGCTCAGTTCATACGGGAAATCGAACCCGGCGAAATAGTGGTTATCAACAAGCACGGCGTCAGGAGCTTTACCGAGGAGAGCATCCGAAAAGCCATCTGTATTTTCGAATATATTTACTTCGCCCGCCCCGACAGCGTTATACAGGGCAAGCTGCTTTATCCCGCCCGTCAGACAATGGGCAAGATACTGGCCCGGGAATATCCCGTCGATGCCGACCTGGTAATGGGCGTCCCCGACTCCGCCACCGCCGCCGGAATCGGCTACTCCGAGGCTTCGGGCATCCCCTATTGCGAAGGCCTGATTAAAAACCGCTACGTGGGCCGTACCTTCATCGAGCCTGACCAGAGGCTGAGAGACCTGGGCGTTAAGCTCAAGTTTAACCCGCTGGCTGAGACCATTGTCGGTAAAAGACTCGTAGTAGTCGATGACAGCATAGTCCGAGGCACCACCACTCCCAAAGTGGTGTCCATGCTCAAGAAAGCCGGCGCCAAAGAGGTACATCTGCGTATCTGTTCTCCACCGATACGCCACCCCTGCTTCTTCGGCGTTGATATGGCCACCAGATGGGAACTTATAGCCGCCCAAAAAACAGTAGCAGAAATCAGAGATACTATAGGAGCGGACTCGCTCGGTTACATCAGCATCGATGGTTTAATCGAGTCGATAGGTCTGCCCAAAGACTATTTCTGTCTGGCCTGTTTCACCGGAGACTACCCGATACCGGTACAGCTGGAGATGGACAAACTGGCTCTGGAAGCTATACCTTCAGGGAGCTTGAGTGAACTCGGCGGCTCATGACGCCTACGCCCGCGCCGGGGTTGATATAAAGGCTGCCGATAAAGCCAAAGAGCTTATTAAACGACTGGCCCGTTCTACTTCCAGACCGGAAGTACTGACCGATATCGGCCTCTTCGGCGGCATGTTCCAGCTAAAGAATTACACCGAGCCGGTACTGGTTTCCAGCGTCGATGGCGTCGGCACCAAGCTGAAAATCGCCTCACTTCTCAACAAACACGATACCATCGGCATGGATATAGTCAATCATTGCGTTAACGATATCCTTACCTGCGGCGCCGGGCCGCTTTTCTTTCTCGACTATATCGCTACGGGCAAACTAGTCCCCGAGAAAGTCGAAAGCATAGTCAGCGGCATCGCCGGGGCCTGTAAAAAAGTAGGCTGCGCCCTTATCGGCGGCGAGACTGCCGAAATGCCCGGGTTATACCAGGGCGACGACTACGACCTGGCCGGCTTTATCGTCGGCGTCGTCGAAAAGAAGGATATCCTCAGCGGCAATTCCATTGCAGCTGGTGACATCATACTGGGCCTGCCTTCCAGCGGCCTTCACACCAACGGCTACTCGCTGGTGCGTCGGGTGTTTAAAATAGAAAGAGACCCTTCCGTATTGCATAAATCGCCCCCCGGACTGAAAAGAAGCCTTGGAGAGGAACTGCTCGAACCGCACCGGTGCTACTACTCTGAATTAAAGCCGGTTCTGCATTTGGTTAAAGGTCTGGCACACATTACGGGCGGCGGTTTCGAGGGCAATATACCGCGCATCATACCCGACGGGCTAGCAGCTCAAATCAAGAAAGATGCCTGGCAGGTGCCGCCGCTCTTCAAGCTCATTCAGAAGCAGGGTAAACTTGAAGAGGACGAGATGTACAGGGTTTTCAACATGGGCATAGGCATGGTAATTATTTGTTCGCCGCAGCATGCAACTGAACTCACAGCCGCCTTGCCTGAAGTTCGAAAAATTGGTATAGTAATCACGTCCCCAAATCGCAAAAAAATAACCATCACTTAAACTAAAGGAGGTCCCCCTTGCGCGCTATCGTCAGTGTTTCCAACAAGTCCGGTGTGGTCGATTTTGTCCGTAAACTGAGAGTCCTGGACGTCGAAATCTACAGCACAGGCGGCACCAAAAAGTCCCTCGAAACCGAAGGCATAAAGGTCCACAGCGTCTCGGAAATCACCGGTTTCCCCGAGATCCTTGACGGGCGGGTAAAAACGCTTCACCCTGCGGTCCACGGCGGCATACTGGCCAGACGCGACCTGCCGCAGCATATGTCCGAGATTGCCAAGAATAAGATTGAACCCATCGACATGGTCGTGGTCAATCTCTACCCCTTCGTGCAAACCGTAGCCAAAGCTAATGTCTCGCTGGAAGAGGCACTGGAGAACATCGACATAGGCGGCCCCACCATGATTCGCGCTTCGGCCAAGAATTTCCCGTCCGTCCTGGTAGTCGTCGATCCGGCAGATTACGATTTTATCGTAGACAGGCTTAAGCACGGTAAAATTGGCATCGAGGAACGGAAAAAACTGGCCGAGAAAGCGTTCCAGCACGTGGCCATGTACGATACGGCCATCGCCCAATATCTCCGCGGCGTAAACGGCTTCCCGCAGGAAATGACCATAGCCATGAGAAAACTCTACGACCTGCGCTACGGCGAGAATCCTCACCAGAAGGCCGCTATCTACGCCGAGCAGTTTGTGGGCCAGAGACAGCCGGGGATGACCTCGGTCAAACTTATCAGCGGGCCGGAGCTGTCGTTCAATAACTTCCTCGACCTCGAAGCTGCCTGGAGCACCGCCTGCGACTTCACGGAGCCCACCATCGCCATAATCAAACACAACAATGCCTGCGGTCTCTGCAGCAACAAAGACCTTATAGAGGCCTACAAACGGGCTCTTGCCGGCGACCCTGTTTCCGCCTTCGGTGGCATCGTCGCCTGCAACCGGAATATCGACCTGGCACTGGCCTCCGAAATAGATAAAACCCACTATGATTGCATAATCGCCCCCGGCTACGCCGATGAAGCCGCTGAAATCTTTAAGAAAAAGAAGAGCCTGCGTCTTCTATCGCTGCCGGTATGGAAGCAGCAGGGTAAGACCGGTAACATCGACCTGCGTGCCATCAGAGGCGGCTTTATGGCGCAGGAGGAAGACTATTATACCGAGGAGGAGTTCAAGCCTAAGACCGTATCCAAGCGCGCACCGACCAAGGAAGAGATGCGTGATATGCTGTTCGGCTGGAGAGCTGTCAAACATATCAAGTCGAACGGAATCGTCCTGGCTAAAGACAATACACTGCTGGGCATGGGCACCGGCCAGCCCAACCGTGTGGTCAGCGCTGAGCTGTCTTTAAAGCGCGCCGGAAAACAGGCCAAGGGCAGCGTACTGGCCTCTGATGCCATGATCCCTTTCCCCGATACCGTTGAGGTGGCCGGAGAAGGCGGAGTCACCGCCGTCATTGAGACGGGCGGCTCCATAAGAGACAAAGAGGTCATCGCCGCCGCCGATAAATATAATATGGCAATGGTGTTCACCGGCATCCGCCATTTCAGACACTAAGTTTTGAATTTGCTTATGATTTAGGATAACGTAGCCCCGACCCTTTAGGGTCGGGGCCCTGAGGCTAAAGCCTCAGGGCAACATGTTTGACTGGAGTCAGTGGGTGATGAACAGGAGCTGGACAATTGGCCAAGACTAAACCGATGATGATCGTCGACAAAGACACGGTCGGCGCTACCAGGCAGAAAATAGCTGACCCAAAGAAGCTAAAAGAGGCCGTCGCCGACGTCAAAAAAATGCTCGAGATAAAAGAGGCTTTGCTGTGGCGCTCTGAAGGCATGACGCCCTGCTGCGGCTCTCTGAGCAACGTCTCGGCTCACCTCACCCGCGAGGTAGGCATACTGGAACACGCCCTTTCTTCTCTGGAAAGCGGCGATAAAGCACACGCCTCAGACCTGCTACAGGAATATATCGATTTAATGAAAACCTGTGAAGTCAGCGAACCCGACTACTGCTAGCCAAGGCCAAGTTAAATCATACCTTTTTAGATTTATTCATCTTTTAAAATCGATTTAAATATTACAATTAGTTTTTCGTCAACGCGGAACGTTTGCACTATATCCCACCCTCTGACCTCTTGTTGATTCAAGAAGAGTCCCACACTTTGCTTCCACGTTTCTGTTTGTCCCTCCTTAATACCTTGTAGCCACACGACATTTACTTCATACAGCTTTTTTACCTCTTTTCTATATTTAAGTGATATCAATTTAATTTCGGAAATATTACTATTTATTTCACTTCTGTTGATTTTAGTGGCGGCTTTATTTTCGTGATATTTATTCTGGGAAGGCCATAGTAACCACGTAAATATGCCAGCGGATATAGCGAAAGGCAGAAAAGAGACCCATAATAAATAGTCATTTGAAGTAATCATCGCTGCTCCCAAGGAAGATAACCAAGTGACAAGCACTAGAACAATTCCCTTCCTATTCTTAACCAATGTAGACCTCTATAATTTGACCGTTACAAAATATGAGAGGTTTGTCAAATCTGAACGTAAAAGAGGCCGAGAGACTGATTGAAAGGCTGATTTTGCCAGTGTGAATCCGCTATGTTCCACGGAACAAAGCTAAATTAGCTCGCCGATCATATCAAATCTATATCGATAACATCACTTTGAAGGTTACTTCGGAGTACAGTATTCTATTTTTGCAAGCGCCATTCACAGCTAGCGTCACAGCCTGGTATCCTTTACAATATTAGATATAGGAGGAAAAACATGGCCAGAGCTATAGTGGTTGCCGATATGATACGGGGTTTCATGGAACCGGGACACGCGCTCTATTGTGGAGATAAGGCGCGCCACATCATTCCCAACATGAAGAAACTATTCGAGCAGGAGCTGGCCAAAGGCTCGAAGATATTCTACATCTGCGACAACCACGACAGGGACGACCCCGAGTTTGCCATGTTTGCTCCCCACGCCATCGAGGGCAGCATTGAATCTGAGGTCATCCCCGAGTTCAAAAAATATCCGGGCAAAATAATACCCAAGAAAAGCTACAGCCTGTTCCATAACACCACGTTGGACGACGAGCTCAACAAGCTAAAACCGGAAACGGTGATCGTCTGCGGAGTATTAACACACATCTGCGTTCTGATCGGAGCCATGGAGGCCAGGGTCCGCCACTACCCCGTTGAAGTGCCGGTCGACTGCGTGGCAGACGTCGATGAAAAAGAGCACGTCTGGGCGCTCGACTATATAGACAAAGTGCTGGGTTGTAAGTTGACCAGAGTCACCGGCACCGAACTGCCCGAACCCCGCTTTGAAATCCCGAATTACATTCTATCCGGAGACACCACGGATATTTATTTCGCCCGAACGGTGGAGATACTCAAGAAAGAAAACATAAACCCGGTAGCCACCATGGAGGTCTTCCCCAGCCGTGCCGGTACGCTCTGCGGCATTGAGGAAGTCAAAACGCTCCTGGAGAAAGTCCTGCCCCCGGATAACCGCGAGGTCTGGGCGGTACCGGAAGGTGAACCCATCCAGAGAAAAGAGGTTGTATTGCGCATAACCGCACCTTACCAGAGCTACGGAGTCTTCGAAACGGTATACCTGGGCATGCTGTCGCACTGCACCGGCTGGGCGACTGCAGCTAAAGAATGCGTCGAAGCCGCCGAAGGCATACCGGTTGTCAGCTTCGGCGCCCGCCACGTACATCCGCTGGTGGCAGGCGTCATGGACTACTCGGCTATAGTCGGCGGCTGCGCCGGTTGCTCCAGCATTTCCGGTGCCAAGCTGGCAGGTCTGACACCAGCCGGCACCATGCCACATGCTTTGATAATTATCATGGGCGATACGGCTACGGCCATGAAAGCCTTCAACAAGCACATGCCGCCTGAAGTGCCGCGCGTTGCCCTGGTGGATACGTTCCGGGATGAGCCCGAGGAAAGTATAATCGTGGCCCAGGCGCTCAAAGGTAAACTGGAGGGTGTGCGGCTCGATACACCCGGCGAAAGGGGCAGGGTCACCGCCGACCTGGTGAAAGAGACCAGGGCCAGGCTCGACCTGGCCGGATTTAAAGGGGTTAAAATCTTCGTCAGCGGCGGCCTGGACCCGGAACGTATAAGATATTTCCTGGACGAGGGAGCGCCGATCAACTTCTTTGGCGTGGGCAGCTATATCAGCGGCGCCCGGCCTATCGACTACACCGCCGACCTCCACGACATCGCCGGCAAACCCATCGCCAAGCGCGGCCGTATTCCCGGCATCACCCCCAACTCCAGGCTTAAAAGAATTCTCTAGTAAACTAGGTTATTAATACATTAGGCGTCGCCTGCCCACAGGCGACCCTACCACACCCGTATTGAATCGGTCACCCGTAGGCGGGTGACACGTAATCGCTAATAGCTCTCCGTAATCTTGATTAATCTCCGTAATCATCCTTTGAATCTGTGCTATAATTCGACTAACCTTCATCGAAATACATATAACCTTGCCCTCAGGAGATAAAAATTATGGTCACTGGAGAGAAAAAGAGAGCTATCCGCCGCCTGAAATCGATGTACCCGCTCAGGGCCAAGGTAAACGAGTCGTACCTCAAGGGTACCGAAGCCTTGAAAGCGGGCAAACCGGTAGTCTGGGGTATGCTGAATTACTACTACGGTGACTCCGTGCTCAAGGCAATGGACATAGAAGTGGTCTACCCGGAGAACTACGGCGCCGCCCTGGCCGCCTTCGGAGTTGCCCAGACATATCTTGACATAGCCGATGCCGATGGATACCCCACACACCTCTGCGGTTACAGCCGGGCCAATATAGGCTACACGTCGAAGATGATGAAGGAGCTGGGTGGCGAGATACCAGCGGATGCTCCCCTGGGAGGAATGCCCAAACCGGCGTTCCTCATGTCCTCGACCGCCGTCTGCGACGCCAGGTACAAGTGGTTTCAGGCGCTGGGCCAGTACATGGACGTGCCGGTATGGACATTTGAAGCGCCCGTCCCCGGCCTGAAAGAATTCTTCATGGAAGGCACCTACGAGAGCTTGATAGACATGGGAGTCAGCCATCTCAGGGATTTCATCGCCTTTGTAGAAAAAATAGTCGGCAAGAAAATGGACTGGGACAAGTTCAACGAGACGGTCGATTTGATTATCGAGATAAACCGCGTGCTGCACGAGACCAACGAACTGCGCAAGGCCAAGCCCTGCCCCATGCACAGCCGGGATTTCTGGAGCGCTATGACGCCGGCGCTGATGCTCATGGGGGATATCAAAGACTCACTCAAATGCTACTACGACCTCTACAACGAGGTGAAGGAGCTGGCGGATAACCACATAGGAGCCGTCGAAAACGAGAAATACCGGATGGTGTTCGCCGAGCTGCCTCCGTGGCACAGCCTGAAGCTATTCGACAGACTCGCCGAAAGGGGCTGGAACTTCGTTATCGAGAGCGTCGGCTATCATCCGCCCATTCCCATGGACCTGAGCGGCATCACCGACCCCGTGGAAAAAATAACCAGGTTCAGCTTCCAAAAATTCCTCGGCATGTATAAAGACGCCAGAGAGCACGGTATCACGGAAGGTGCACTGGCCTATCCCTACATGAAATACGTCACGGAATGGAAATGCGACGGGGCGCTGCTCCATCCGCTCATCAGCTGCCGCAGCGCCTCCACACACCTGCCCTATGTAGCCAACATGCTGCTGGAGAAGCTGAAGGTTCCTTCTCTGACCATCGAAGGAGACATCGTGGACCTCAGGCTCTTCGATATGGAAGATGCCATGGCCAAGGCGGAGCCGTTCGAGGAGACCATGGACCACTACCGCCAGGTGAGGAGGAAGGAAGGCTTCGACTGGTGATTTTTACCCCCTTCCTCTAACTCCCTCCCACCAGGGGAGGGAGGACTCTTTAGGAGGTATTATTGATGTTAGATAAAACCGAGGGACTGAGCCGCGCACTAGAGATTTACCTGAACCGATCACAGCGGGTCAGGGAGCTTAAAGCCGCTGGTAAAAAGATAATAGGCTATCCCTGCGCCTATGTCCCGCTGGAGATGCTCACCGCCCTAGACCTGGTGCCGTACCGCATATACGGTGATATCAGAGAACCGGTCACCGAGGCGGACAGAGCACTGCCAACCTCGTTCTGTCCCTTCATCCGCAGCTGCCTCGACCTGGCATTAAAGGGTAAAGACGACTTTCTGGACGGTCTGGTAACCGCACACTCCTGTGACCCTCAGCATCGGACGGCCCACGTCTGGGAGTCCTGTGTTAACTATTCATATACACACTTCATAGACATGCCGGGCACCATCAGGGCCGACTCCCTAGAATACTTCAAAGGACAGCTCGAAGACTTCAAGAAAACGCTGGAGGCCTTCACCGGCAAAAAGATGTCGGCGGAGAAATTGAAATCTGCTATCACGTCCCACAACCGGCAGCGTGCGCTGGTCAGAGAACTTTATGAGCTAACGAAACCGGTCCCGCCACTCGTCTCAGGAACTGAAATACTGCAGGCAATCAAAGCTTTGATGAGCTTGCCCGTAGCCGAGGGAAACGACCTGCTGATGCAGGTCATAAGTGAGGTCAAAAACCGGAAGGATGGTCCGTCCGAAAAACAGGCGCGCCTGCTCATCTGGAGCAGCACTATGGACGACACCGACATCATGCAGATATTCGAAGCCGGAGCCAACGTGGTCATGGACGACAGCTGCGGCGGCTACAGACCTTTCAGGGCTGACGTCAAGCCGACCGGTGACCTCACTGCAGGGCTGGCCAACTACTATATGAAAGAGATTACCTGTGCCCGCACCTTCATACAGGCCAAACTTGGCGAGACCACCAAGGACTATGCCAGAGACCTGAAAAGCCGCTTCGGCTATCTCAATAACATCGTCAGAGACTGGAAAATCAACGGCGCTATCTTGTTGCTCGTCAGGTACTGCGACCCGTTTGCCTTTGAAATGCCGGCACTAAAGGATTATCTGGAGGAGATAGGCATCCCCAGCACATATATAGAATATGATTACAGTATCGGAGCTTTGGCACCCTTAAAAACCAGGGTTGAAGCTTTCCTGGAAACAATGCGCTAGCAATATGCCCCTTAAAATTGATTTGCACTTCGCCGGAGTAGATATTGGTTCTACCATGACCAAGGTCGTGATTACGGACGCGACCGATGCCGTACTTTCTTTCATTAAAGGCCCAACCGGCCCGGAGCACCGTCGTCTGGCCAATGAAGTTATGATTAAGGCTCTGGAGCAAGCCGGATTTCAGCTCGATGATATCTCTTATATCGTGGCCACGGGCTACGGCCGGGTAAACGTGCCATTCGCCGATGAACAGATAACGGAGCTTTCCTGCCACGCCAGAGGCGTATCCAGCATATTCCCGAATGTCAGGACTGCCATAGATATCGGCGGGCAGGATGCCAAGTGCCTTAAGATCAAGAACGGCAAACTGATCGATTTCGTCATGAACGATAAATGCGCCGCCGGCACCGGCAGGTTTCTGGAGCTTACCGCCGCCACCCTGGGTATGCCTATAGGAGAAATGGGCGATATGTCTCTCAAATCAACCAAGAAAATCCAGCTCAGCAATATATGCACCATCTTTGCCCAGCAGGAGGTGGTGGCTTTGCTGTCCCGCGGTGAAAAAGTCGAAGATATAATCGCCGGCCTTCATTACGCGCTGGCCAGTCGGGTGGCGACCCTGGCGCGAAGGTTGAAGGTTGAGCCTGACGTGGTGCTTACCGGCGGCGTGGCCAAGAATAAAGGTATAGTTAAGGCTATGAAAGAGAGCCTGGGCTGCGACGTCCTGGTTCCTGACGAGCCGCTGCTCACCGGGGCACTGGGCGCCGCCATACTGGCCAGGGGAAACTATGATAAGGCGGAGAAGGAGGGTAAGTCCCTCGCTGCAAAAACCCGCCGCCTGGACAAGGCCACGTTCTTCGAGCAGGGAGTTTAAGAGGGGCGCAGCCCCTCTTAGAAAACCTCAATTCCCTCTCTCGCCGGGAGGAAGGGCGGGCAGGCATCCAATGAGGATTTTCCCATTGGGATTAGGGGAGAGGGAGAGGGAGAGGATCAGGGTGAGGGTCAGGGTGAGGGTAAAAAAAATGACTTATTTTATGGGCATAGACATCGGCTCCTCCTACTCCAAAGGAGTCATAACCAAGGGCTCCGACCTTGCCGCATACCATGTAATTCCTTCCGGAGCCAACTATCGCACAGCCGCCGGGACCATACAACGTGAGCTCCTTAAAAAAGCCAAACTGGCTCAAAATGAGATAGCCCAAGTCGTAGCCACCGGGACTGGCGCCGCTAACGTCGATTTTGCCGACCGCCAGGCCAGCGAAATAGTCTGCACCGCCAGGGGCATAAACAACATATTCCCACAGGTTAAAACAGCAATTGAGGTTTCCGGACAGTCGAGCAAGGTGATCAAGGTAAATGAACAGGGCATGGTAGCCAATTTCACTGTCAGCGAGAAATGCGCCGCCGGCAGCGGCCGGTTCATTGAGGTCATCGCCAACGTCTTGCGAATAGACTTAAAGGATTTTGGTCCTATTTCGTTAAGGTCTCAAAAACCAGTCTCCTTCGGAACCGGCTGTGCCGTTTTCGGGGAGTCGGAAGCCGTCACCAGAGTGGCTGAGGGTATTCCCAAAGAAGACATAGCCGCCGGAGTCAATCTGGCTCTGGCCGGCAAAATCTCATC
>CAZJID010000002.1:0-68262 GCA_964545945.1 uncultured Dehalococcoidales bacterium | reverse complement strand
CCTTTGTCGTGGCTGAGAGGGTCATGCGCAGAATCGCAACTGAAATGAGTAAAAAGAATATAAAATTAAGCGCCAGCCTTGGTTTAGCTTGTTGGCCAGTCGACGGCTATACACCGGGAGAGATGGTAAATGCTGCCGACAGGGCGCTTTATCACGCCAAGCAGACAGGTGGTAACCAGACATGTATCGTGTCCAAGATGCCGTCACCGACAGGTGAAGGGGACGGCATACTGGTCAGAGACAAACATAAGCGTTAAGCATCGCAAACTTCTTTTTTTACCAGTGCGCAGATATTTCGAGAGAAAACCTTCAAGGGGAATCTATAAGATTTTTCCGGGAATATGTTGACTATTTGAAATCCCGCTCTGGCCAGTATACCCCGTAGCTCGGGATAAGAGTATAGATAATAGTAGCGGTAATGGGTTTTCCTTCTTGACTTCCAGGGTATATCAACTTCCTTCCCCTTTAGCCAGAATCTGGGCTGCCATTTGTTCCACACTGTGATAAAAGCTTCAGCTCCCGGTTTCAGCACCCGCCTGAGTTCACGGAGAGCCTTTTCTCTTGGCTCTTCTCCTATGATGTTATGGTAAACAGCAACAGCTATGGCACAATCGAAATTATTTTCCGGAAATGGTAAGGACACGGCATCGGCTAGCGTCAGTTCAACTTTCAGGCCGAATTTGGCTACGTATTTATGTGCCAGTTTCAACATTTGATAGGAGAAATCTACTCCCCAAAGCTCAAAGTTGCCTTCGAAAGGCAGAAAATCGGCTCCATGCGCACAGCCGATATTCAACAGCTTGCCCCGGTGCCATCTGTTTGCCATCTCTTCTAGTTCCGAAGTGAAGCGAGAGCGGTGTCTGTACCGGTACCAGCTTTCAGCTATCTCATTGAAGACCTGTCTATTTGTTGACATATGTACGATTTGGTAAACTCAGCATAGGTTGGTTTCGCATCAGCTATTAGGAAAGCACATAATGAAGAAAATATCAAGGACTATATCCGGGGTGACGCCTGTAGCCGTCATGGGCAAACCGGTAGGTTGTCCCGGCCAGTGTACTTATTGTCCCACCTTCCCCGACGCTCCCAAGAGCTACACGCCGGAATCGCCGGCGGTGCTCAGGGCCAAGCTGTGCAACTACGAGCCGAAAAAGCAGGTGGAGGAGAGATTAAGGATTCTTAAGGATATGGGACATCCGATCGATAAGGTCGAACTCATTGTCATGGGGGGTACTTTTCTGGCTTATCCCGAAGAATATCAGTATGAGTTTATTAAAAATTGCTACGATGGACTAAATGGTTGTGACTCGCCCAGCCTGGAAGCAGCTAAAAAGACGAACGAGACGGCTGTGCACAGGTGTATCGGACTGTGCATTGAGACCAGGCCTGACTGGTGCCAGGAAGATGAAGTCAGAAGGATGCTCGAGTTTGGCACCACACGCGTCGAACTGGGTGTGCAGACACTTGACGACGACATCTATAAACTGGTGGAGCGAGGGCATAATGTGATAGAGGTAATCAGGGCGACCAAATTACTGAAAGATTATGGCTTTAAGGTCTATTATCACTGGATGCCGGGTCTGCCGGGTTCGAACCCCGGGCACGACCTAGAACTATCGCGGCAGCTTTTCGATGCTGAAAATTTCAGGCCCGACGGACTTAAACTCTACCCAACGCTGGTTATTGCCGGCACGGAATTGGAAAAGTGGTATAAGGATGGCCGCTATAAGCCGTATCCGATAGATGAACTGGTAGCTCTCATGATAGAGATTAAAACCACGGTTCCGGCCTATGTCAGGATTCCCCGCGTAATGCGCGATATGCCGGGAATATTCATAGTAGCCGGTTGTAAAGACCTAGCGTTGAGAAGCGCCATCAAAAAACGCATGGAAGAGATCGGCGTGGAGTGCAAATGTATACGCTGCCGTGAATACGGACATCGGCTTCGCGACGGCCATAAAATCAAGGAGCCCCGACTCAACAGGCAGGATTACCAAGCATCGGGCGGAAAGGAGGTGTTTCTCTCCTTTGAGGACGAGGGAGGCACTATATTTGGCCTGCTTCGCATGAGGGTTGGTTCTTTAGCAGTCGGCGACGGCAAATTAGCAATGGTCCGCGAGTTACACGTCTTCGGCTCTGAAGTTCCATTAGGGCAAAAAGATGCCGGGGCAGCTCAGCACAAGGGGATGGGACTGGAGCTGCTGAAGGAGACTGAAAGAATTGCCCGGGATGAGTTTCAAGCAACCAGGATAGCCATTATTAGCGGGGTCGGTGCCAGAGAATACTTCCGTTCTGAATGCGGATATGAGCTGGACGGCGCTTACATGGTCAAAGGGCTATAGATAATCATTAATCATATAAATGGCAGGACACGAAGTGGCCTTCGGTCAGCTCAATAAACTCCGGCTCCACGTGGTCACAAATCGGCATAACCCGATGGCACCTGGGATGAAAGTGGCATCCCGATGGCGGGTTTAGCGGCGAAGGTACGTCACCGTGAAGCAGTATTCTCTCGTCACCCTTTGTCCTTAAGCTGGGTACTGCCGAAAGTAGAGCTTCGGTATAAGGGTGCAGAAGATTCGCGAAAAGCTCATTTTTATCAGCCAACTCTACGATTTTGCCCAAATACATTATGGCTACTCTGTCCGCCATATGTCGTATCACAGATAAATCGTGGGCGATGAACAGATAAGCCAGACCGAATTTCTCCTGGATATCCATCATCAGATTCAGTATCTGGGCCTGTATGGATACATCCAGTGCGCTTACGGGTTCATCGGCGATGATGAGTCGGGGATTCATGGCCAGGGCACGGGCGATGCCGATGCGCTGTTTCTGACCGCCGCTGAACTCATGTGGATAAAGGCCAGCCTGTCCAGCCTCCAAGCCAACCTGCTCCATAAGCTCGGCAACTCTTCGGCTTCGCTCTTTGTCATCTCCCATACTATGTATAACCAGAGGCTCGGATACAGAATCGCCAACAGTCATCCTCGGGTCGAGGGAGGCATCGGGGTCCTGGAATATCAGTTGAATTTCTCTTCTAAATTCCTTGAGTCCTTTTTTGTTCAGGAGGGCGATATCATTGCCCCTGTACAGGATTTTACCGTCGGTCGGTTCCTCCAGCCGGGGGATGGTCTTGCCCAGAGTCGACTTACCGCAACCTGATTCTCCGACGAGCCCGAGTACTTCCTTCTCCATGATATCAAAAGTCACCCCGTCCACGGCTTTTATGTCTCCGACCTGTCTGGAAAAGAGGCCGGCCGTTACCGGGTAATACTTCTTCAGGTCTTTAATTTCCAGCAGCTTATGATTTTTCATGAGTATAAGTGACAGCTCACAGAATGCCCGTCTGAAATTATTGTTTTTATCGGTTCTTGTTTGCTACATATGTTCATTACCTTAGGACATCTGGGATGGAAAGTGCAGCCTTCTGGCATTTCTACAGGGTTGGGTGTCGTTCCCGGAATCGACGTCAGACGGCCCGCGGATCTGGAAGCATCTGGCAAACATTCGATTAGCCCGACGGTATAAGGATGCTTCGGGTTGGCGATTATTTCCGAGACCGGCGCCGTTTCAACGTCTTTGCCGCCGTACATGACCACTGCGCGGTCGCCTATTTCAGCCACCACAGCCAGGTCGTGCGTTATAAAGAGTGTAGACATCTGTCTCTGCTTCTTTAAATCACGAAATATGTCGAGTATTTGAGCTTTTATGGTGACATCTACCGCCGTAGTCGGTTCGTCGGCTATCAAAATCTTCGGGTCGCAGGACAAACCCATGGCTATCAGAACCCTTTGTTTCATACCGCCCGACAGCTGATGCGGGTAATAGCTCATGACTTTTTCTGGTGAGGGTATTCCAGTATCACTGAGTAATTTTATGGCCCTGGCCTTGATGTGGTTATGGTCCAGAGGTAGATGAAGCTTTATCTGCTCCATTATCTGGTCACCTATGGTTAATACGGGATTCAATGCCGATTGCGCTTCCTGAAAGACTATAGCGATGTCCTTGCCTCTAATGTGTCTCATTTGTTTTGAAGGGCATTTGGTAAGGTCCAAGCTGCTGTAGCTTATTTGCCCTTCCACTATTTTCCCGGGCGGGCTATCGAACAGACGTAAAATGGACAGTGCCGTGACCGTCTTGCCGCAGCCGGATTCACCGACGAGGCAGAGGCACTCTCCACCCCTGAGTTCGAATTCAACTCCATCGACCGCTTTGACCACGCCCCGACGGGTGAAGAAGTAGGTCTTAAGGTCGCTGACCCTGAATATCACATCATTCATCTGCATGCCTATACGTTGCTTTTGGGGTCGAAAGCATCTCTTAAGCCGTCACCTAAAAAGTTAAATGCCAGGACTGTGAGAAAGATCATAACTCCCGGTACTATAGCTACCCAGGGTGCATTGTCAAGGGTATGTTGCCCCGATTCCAGGATTATTCCCCAGCTAGTCTTGGTAGGGTCGCCGAGGCCGATAAAGCTCAGAGCTGCTTCGGCCAGGATTACTCCCGGGATGGCTAAAGTGGCGAGGACAATAATCAGACTGATGACATTGGGTATGAGATGGCGAAAGACTACTCTGTTATCGCTGGCGCCCTGGACTTTGGCGGCGGCAATAAACTCTCTAGTCCTCAGCGACAGAGATTCACTTCTAATCAGCCTGGCAGCACCCGTCCAGCCGGTCAGTCCGATTGCCAGTACTATAATAGCCAGACTCGGACCATATATAGAGACTATAAGTACCAGAAGCAGGAAAAAGGGGAAAGTCATCATGATATCGGTGAATCTCATCAAAACGTTGTCCACCCAGCTTCCGAGGTAAGCTGACAGGACGCCGATAATGGTCCCCAGTATTATGGCTATACCGGTGGCAATTAGCCCTACCAGCAGAGATATTCTGGCTCCGGATATTACCATCGCCAGCATGTCGCGACCTTTACTGTCCGTGCCCAGAGGATGTTTCCAGGTTCCATGTATTTCTTTAGTAACGAATTGGTCCGTCTGTATGTTATACGTGGACTGCTCGGTGGCGAAGCCGACCGGTGGAATTTCTGTTTCGTCGAAATTAGCCGCCGTCGGGTCACCGGTAAAAAAAGGACCGATCAATGCCAGCAAAACTAAAAAAATAATGAAAGCCAGACCAAAGACGGCCAGCTTGTTTCGTCTTGTCCTTTGCCAGTAATAATTAATTAGACTCGTGTTGTTAGACATGCGCGGTCCGATTCCCTTGGAATTATTCAGTGAGTTATCAGGCATATCTAATCCTCGGGTCAAGATAGGTGTAACTAATATCCGTGACAAGATTGACCAGCAGTACCATAAAGGTACCGATTAGAGTGACCGCTACTACCACTGCATAATCGTTGGCGAAAATAGCATTAAAGGACACTTGCCCGAGTCCCGGAATGCCGAAGATAATCTCGGTGAGATAGGCGCCGCCGAAAACGATGCTGCCGAGGTCGAACATTATTATAGTAACCAGGGGCAGCAGCGCATTCCTGAAGACGTGTTTACCTATGACGGTTCGTTCCGGCAGGCCTTTAGCTCGAGCCGTGGTAACAAAGGTCTTCTTCAAATTATCCAGCATAGCTGACCTGGTATACCTGACATAGCCGGCTAACATTCCGGTGCCCAGAGTTATTACGGGGAGCACCAGCGCCTTTAGGTTATCAACTGAAAACAGAGGTAAGGTGGTGTCGTAGTAAGTCTTGAATATTCCGAAGTGAACTGAAAAAATGAGGATAAGCATGATGCCGAGCCAGAAGTTAGGCACCGATATGCCAACGAAAGATAGAAAGGTGAAGGTATAGTCCGCCTTTGTATACTGTTTAACTGCCGAATAAATACCGATGAGCAAGCCGAGAATAGCTGCAAAAATAGTACTTAACAGTATGAGCTGAAAGGAGTAAATCCAGTGGGTTTCAATTAGCTCCATTACCGGCATCGAGGTGCTAAAGGACCACCCCCAATTGCCATGTAGCAGGTTCCCCATGTAGTTGAAGTATTGTATGTATATAGGCTTGTCCAGGCCGTACCGGGCATTGATTGCGGCCGTCACCTGTGCCGGGTCGCCACCTCTGGCAGCAACGTTTGCCAGATATTTATCGGCTGGTGAGTTGGGCCCGACCCTGACCAGAATAAAAGTGATGGTCAGTATGCCCCAGGCGATGATTATCGAGTACAGGAGCCTCTTAATGATATAACTGCTGAGCCAGCTTTTGCCCATGATTGCAGAATATTACTTACGTGGTATTGGTGGGAAATAGTTTACATTCTGAGAGCATGCTCACTCTACAGATCCAAAATGCCACAGATAGTAGTTATAACCCATATTTATACCCGGTTCAATGCCCTGTACGTTTTTCTGGAAACCGACGTTGGCCCGGCCAAAAACCAAAAAATCTACCGGCTGTTCATCGGACAGCACCTGTGATAGTTCAGCATAGATTTGCTTTCTGTCGTTCGTATCCAACGCCTCTTTTGACCGTGCACGATTGAACAACCCATCCACTTCGCGATTCGAGTAACCGTTGAAGTTTAGGCCACCGTCCGTGGCGAAGAAGACGTGACTTCCCGACGGAGCCAGCAAATCAGTACTAAACCCCATTAAGATAAAATCCCAAGGCTCCTCGCTTATTGCCTCGGGACCGTTATTGTAGGCCGGCTCCTGGTTCGAGCCCGGAACTGTGTTCATAACATACTGGTTTAGAAGAGTAGCCCAAGGTACCAGTTTGATTTCGGTTTCAATGCCCAGGTCTAAAAGGTTCTTGCGTATGGAGAAGGCCATATCCTCAGCAGGCTTGCTACCTGAATTGAGAGCCAGAACCAAGTGAAGCGGAGTACCGTCTTTGTTGGTGACTTTTATGTTGCCTTTGTTATCTTTGGTTCCATACCCAGCTTCATAAAGAATTTCAGCAGCTTTCTGTGCATCGAACAAATCTCCAATTCCGTATTTGGCCACGTCTTCATCTGTATACCAAGGGGAAGTAGCCGGGATAAAGCTATAAGCCGGCTCAGCAAAGCCGAGGAAAATTGTCTGACTGATTGTCTGTTTGCTTATGGCCATTGACAGAGCCTGTCTTACTTTTTTGTTCTTCAGCCCTTCCCAGCCATTAGCCCTCTGGTTATAAGCCAATAAGGTATAGCCTCTGGTAGGAATAGTGTATACGTTAATGTCGGGCATCGACCTGAATTTATTTACCTCGGCCGGCTCGATTCCTGTGGATGTAATATCGCCTGCTTCCAGAGCGGCTTGCCTTGTGGCCGAAGTATTGAATAATTTGACAATATACTGACTAAAATATGGAGCGCCGATGTCTTTGCCCAGATAATAGTCAGGATTCCGCTCCACTACAAACCTGTCATTGCGCAACCATTCTTTAAATTTATAAGGTCCAAGGTTACCTGTGTAACTCAGGTTGTTAAACTCCGGCGCTTGCGTAAAAGCTTCAACATTACCTTCGTATTTTGTGGCTATATATTCTGGGTAAGGCGTTAAGCTATAAATGGTATAGATAAACTCGGGATAAACAGTCTGGCGGGTGATGGTAAAGGTTGTGTCGTTCACTACTTCCGGTGTGACAAAGACGGTTTTACCGTCAACCTGTTCTTGCCAGTCGCTTTTGTACGGATAATTAAGCCAATTCGAAAACATGAGGTTTTTCAAGGTATATACATAATCATCAGCTGTGACTTGGGAGCCGTTACTCCATTTAAGGTCGTCTCTTATGGTCATGGTGTAAATCAGGCCGTCGGGAGAAACCTCTATATCTTTGGCCAGACAGCGAAGCTGTATATTCAACTGATTATCGTAGGTAGCCAGAGAATCCACGGTATGCCCGGCATAACTGAAAGAAGTGGCGTCGGCTGCCAGAATCCAGTTCAATGTCTCGGCATCACCTCCTGATTCCCCCTCTATGAAGACATCTCTAACTGTATTGCCATTAATACAACCTGCAATCGAGATAATTAATACCAGAATAACTGAAAAAACGATTATTAACTTTCTCATCTACTCGCCTTTCTTAATTTCGCTGGCTTATTTCGACTTTTCCCTGCGCTTCTTTTGTTTTGCTGTTTTATGGATTTCCCTGACTTGAAGCGGTTGAGGTTCAAAAAACCTTTATTTGACATGATGACCTATTTTAAATAAAGCCGGCCTTTAGCTGCAGAATAACTTCATCAATGCAATCCGGGGCTTCCGAAGTAATGTGCTGGATGGCTTCATCGACTTTCTGATACCTACGTGTATCGTAAAGGTCATCCAGTTTTTCATAGTAACCGGCTCTTCTGCCCAGTCTGAAGTTTAGCTTATCCTGTACCGATAGGGCCAGGTATCTGTTGATTACGGCCAGGCAGGCTGATTTTGCCTCGGGGAATTTACCTTCTACCTCGGGCAACAAGTTTAATATGTGGTCACTTTTTAGCTCGCTGGTGACTTCCAGTCTTTCGATGAATTTGCCGATTTCTTCTACTACTTCATCTTCGGTCTGGATTTCGAAATCGCCGGCTTCTAACTTCGACCACAGAGGAATGCCCTGATGAATGTGAAGCGTCCGCAGCCTGATATGGTCAGGGTCGATCTGGTTAAGCACGTTAGCTGTGCCTTTTACATGGTCTGATGACATCTTTCTTCCACCAAGTCCGGGCATCATGTATTCGCACAACGAAATACCCGCCTCTTTTATCTTTTTACCACCTGCAATATGCTCATCGGCAATAACCCCCTTGTCCATATAACGGAGCACGAGGTCAGAGCCGCTTTCCATCCCGATATGTAGCCGGGAAAGGCCGGCATCTTTGAGATCTTTCAGCTCTTCCACTGACTTTTTGGCGGCGGTTTTAGAACGCGCGTAAGAGGTTATCCGGGTCAACTGTGGGAAATTCTGCCTTAAAGATAAAACTATTTTGACCAAATCGGGAGTTCTCATAATAAGGGTGTTGGCATCCTGGAGAAACGCAGAACTACCACCTGCCCAGAGCCACAAAGCTACGTTACAGATAGCGGCATTATGTTGATAGTTGCTGTAGATGGTACCGGCTACATTCCTAAATTGGTCTCCGTGCCCCAATTTCCAGGCCAGCTCTTTTATTTCCCCGGCGATTGCTTTTGCCGATTCTACATCTTTTATCACGTCATCAGCCGGTCTCAATTCAAACCTCTGTCCCTTGTAAACTGGGCAGAACTGACATCTATTCCAGGGACAGTTTCTGGTGGCTCTTATAAGCAGCGAATAAGCTTCGCTGGGAGGCCTTATCGGCCCCAGCTCAAAAGACCGCGCTGCCAAGCTTTGCGTTGTCATAGCTCTTAATTATAGCTTCGGCTTTACTAACTGGCAATTTTCCCATTTTTATGAGAACCTGGCGCTAATGATTTTCAGAGTAATTCCTCTATTGACGTAGATGATATAATTGCTTGGGTATAATTACCCGTAAATGACCCGGGGGCTGCCATTTTAGAAAAGCTAGTTAAGACGTATCAAAAGGCGGAGATTATTTTTTCTGAAAATAGTCCCGGTAAAGAAATGTATATTGTTTACTCGGGTAAGGTAGCCCTTTACAGGACAGATACTGCCAAACATAATAAATTGCTTGCGATTGTTGAGACAGGTGACTTTTTTGGTGAGATGGCTCTGGTCGATGACAGTCCCCGTTCGGCCACTGCGATAGCCGAACAAGACGATACTCAACTTTTAGTTCTTGACAAGAGCAAGTTTACCTATCTGCTTCGCCAGCAGCCCGACTTTGCTCTGGTGGTGATGGGCAAGCTGTGTCGACAGCTCAGGGAAGCCAATAAAACCCTAACCGGTAGTCGATAACCATGACCGTAGCTAAGCCTGAAAAACATTCCAAGGGTCATAGCGATCCCAGGATTGTGGAGGTAAAGGCTGGCATATATCAGCTTCTGGGTGAAAAACCCGGGAGCCACGTCTATTTGATACGAGGTTGGGACAAGAACGTCCTCATTGATACAGGGATAAGCTCCAATCACCATAATTTGGTAGAATGCTTTAAGCAGATGGGGTTGAAGTTGGAAGACATTGACCTGGTTGTATTAACTCATGAGCACTTTGACCACATCGGAGCAGCTGCTTTCTTCTTTAAAACAGCAGTAATAGCTGCTCATCGTCTGGCGGCTAATAAGATTGAGTTACAGGATGAATTTGTGACTCTGACCAAATATCACGATACAGCAAGCAAGCCGTTTTATGCGCACTTATGGCTGGAGGATGATGCCCTTATCGCTCTGGGCAACTATGAGCTCAGGGTGATTCATACTCCGGGACATACGTCGGGGTGTATCTGCGTGTACGAACCTAACGAACGGTTGCTTTTCTCTGGAGACACTGTGTTTGCCAATGGCACATTGTCGGAAATCGCTACCTCCGGTAATATAAGCGACTATGTCAATTCTCTACAGCGTTTGAGCACTCTAAGAATTGTTGAAATGTGTCCCGGTCACGGACGAATCTCCTATGCTCCGGAACAAGATATAAAGCAAGCAGTAGTTTATGCCAAAACGCTAATGCAAGATTCCAAAATGCTGTTTGAAGCCATAACTCCAAAGAAGAGCAATGAACCATCATCCGGAATTTTATCCGGGGGATATAATAGCAAGAGCAAGGAGGCCAGGAAATGAAAATATCAAAGTCGGCGTCGGCCCTGGTTTTTATCATTGCGCTGTCAGTATTTGGTTTGATTGGCTGTGGCGAACAGCCAGGACATGGTGCTGCAACATCATTCAAGTCCCCCGGTACACCAACAACAATTTCTTCAGTCACAGGAGATGTTTCTGTTTTAAAGGCAGGTACCAGCACATGGACTGCCGCAGCTCCCGGAATGTCCCTGGAAGAGAATGACCATATAAGGACAGGCCCCGGTTCTAATGCCATTATCACCTTTTTCGAAGGGAGCACTATAGAGCTGGCAGCAAATACCGAGATAGGTGTCAGTGAACTGGGTATCGCTGAGGCAGGTAATTCGACTTTAATCAAATTACAGCAAGAGATAGGAACCACAAGAAGCAGGGTTGAGAAACTGGTTGACCCGGCTTCTAATTATGAGATTGAGACTCCGGCTGGAGCTGCGGTGGTCAGGGGCAGTGTGGGAGATGTCGAGGTGGATAATGACGGTACTACTAAAATAACAAATATCGAAGGCCGATGGTGCGGCATAGGTCAAGGAAAAGAGGTCTGTATTCCAACTGGATACTATATCATCATTGTCCCTTCGCACGTGCCTAGCACGCCCAAGCCGGTACCGCTGCCGCCGATATTGCCACCCCATGAGGTAATAAATCAACCATCCTCGTCGGCTTCATCCGCACGTTCTGCTGCACCTCCAGTCATAATCCAAGTGTCCCCACCTCTTCCAACTAGTGTTCCCCAGTTGCCACTACAAACTTGGACTCAAACTACGGTAGAAGATTTTGATGGCGGAACCACTGAAAATGTGACGGTGGTTGATGTCGGTGGTGGCAACGGCACAGTGATGTTGCTAATAAGTAAAGGGGTGGAATCTACCATCTGTTACCCAACAGGTACGCTGGAATCCAGCAGCCATGATTGTGGCCATGCCGCTGTGTTCGGCACTATCTCCTGGGATGGTGACACTCCTGGATTAACTGAGCTTAAATTCCAAATAGCCACAAATAGTGACAACTCTACATGGAATTTTGTTGGTCCGGATGGCAGTCCCACCACTTATTATGAAACCAGTGGTACAAATATCTGGCCGGGGCATAATGGAAACCGCTATATAAAATATAAGGCTTTTCTCAGTACTGCAATTCTATGCGAAACTCCAGAGCTTGAGGAAGTCAGGATTACATTCCGTTAGCCCTGTTTCCTTATATGGTTTAAATAAAACTATTAGTTATGCCATTTTCTATTAAGATAGGCCGTCGCCGGAAACGACTGCTCACTCAGTCCGGTATAGTAATCGCCGTAGGATTCCTCTTTACCTTGCTGGCTGTCTTTATACAGCCTTTTACCAGTATTAATTGGTGGCTTGTCGACCAGTTATTTGTACCTGAACCACCTTCACCTAATATAGTCATAGTGGGTGTTGATGACGCTACGCTGAATACTTATGGTAAATGGTCTGAGTGGCCACGTAAACTTCATGCTCAAGCTATCGATAATTTAAGCAAAGCTGGGGCCGGAGTGATCGGCCTTGATGTTCTTTTCGCCGATGCTTCGGCTGACGACCCGGTCCTGGCGGAGGCAATCGAGAATGCCGGCAATGTAGTATTGCCGGTAGTGGGTGCTGATGCCTTACCCACAAAGAATGGTATTATCACTTATGAGCAATTCTTGCTGCCGACGGAACTCCTGCAAAAATCGAGTATCAGTCAGGGCCATGCCAATATACTTGTCGATGGCGACGGTATAGTACGCCGACTGCCTTTGATTGCCAACGATAGTTCAGGGCAGACTTACCCTGCTTTTACATTATCCATCCTACATGTTTTGTTCTCCAAAACATTGCCACAAGAATACTCGGTACAAGATGATGTGCTTCATCTCCTCGACCGTGATATCCCGGTTGATGACTCCGGTAGCCTTCGGATAAATTTTATTTCAAGTACCGAGAGTTATGTTCAGATTTCTTACGGGGATATTATTGCCGGTGACTTCGATCCCTCTGTTGTTAAACACAAGATAGTCCTGGTTGGCATGACGGCCACCGGCGAATCAGACGCCTGGCGAACCCCTGTTTCAACTAAAAGGATGCCGGGAGTGTGGATACATGCCAATGCGATTGATACCATTCTCAGGCAGCGCTTTTTAATAGAGGCCGGTATGAGTACGACCCTCCTGGTCATGTTGTTTCTGGTAATTGTTACGGGGCTGGCCTTACCTCATTTGAAACTCAAATGGGGTGGCGTACTGGTGCTAGGCCTATTTGCCGGATACCTACTATCTGTTTTCCTAGCCTTCGATAATGGTTACATCATGAACGTTCTGTATCCACTAATGCTATTGCCTGTGGCTTACGTTACCAACATCTTTTGTGTAGTTACTGCTGAGCAGTCCGACAGACAGCTCATAAGAAGACTGTTTGGAAGGTATGTCTCACCACAGGTAGCAACAGAGATTCTCCAGATGGCCGACAGTGGAAAACTTGAACTCGGTGGCGAGCAGCGAATGGTTACAGTTCTCTTCGCTGATATAAGGGGCTTTACTGAGATTTGTGAACAGATGCCACCGGGGGACGTCGTTAATATGCTCAATAATTATTTGTCGATCATAATTGAGCGTCTTATTGACAATGGTGGCATGATTAACAAGTTTGCCGGTGACAACGTGATGGCTGTGTGGAATGCACCACAATATCAGCCGGACCATGCCAAGCTGGCTGTGAAAGCTGCCTGGGAGGTTCAAAAAGCGATTCTTGAGCTACAGCGAGATGCTCCATTATTGCGTCGAGTGCAGTTTGGAATTGGTATAAATACCGGTAGCGCGTTAGTTGGCAACGTAGGTTCCACGGGGCGTGCCGAGTATACAGTCATCGGCGATGCCGTCAATCTGGCCTCACGAATCTGTTCGGCTGCTCCCGGTGGTGAGGTCTGGATCGGTTCCGAGACCTATAGCCAGGTGGCGGATTACGTACAGGTGGAGGAATTGGAACCACAGTCGTATAAAGGGAAGACAGAAACGGTTTCTGTGTACAGAGTGGTCGGCTTAAGCTAATATATGCTCTTACTTCTTCCCAGGGAACTCTCAGATGGACGAAATAAAGGTTATTTCTTTTGATGTCGAAGGTACACTGGTGACGACAGATTTCAGCTATGCCGTCTGGTTCGAAGCTATTCCTGAACGATATGCCGAAGAAAACGGCATCAATATCGAGCAAGCCAAGGAGGTAGTTGAGGGGGAATACCGCAAGGTCGGCGACCAGAGATTGGAATGGTATGATATTAGATACTGGTTTAACAAGCTTGGTTTGGGGAAACCCGCACAGGTAATGCTGAAATGTCAGAATCGAATAAGCTACTATCCTGAAGTGAAAGAGGTTCTTGCCTCCCTCGCAGAAGGTTACAAACTGATTGCGTCTTCAGGTTCATCGAGAGATTTTCTTCATTTTCTTCTAAAAGACATCCGGCCTTATTTTTCCAATGTTTATTCCTCAATTAGCGATTATCGGCAGTTGAAAACGCCCGAGTTTTATACCCAGATTTGCCAGACCCAACAGGTGAAACCCGGACAGATAGTTCACATTGGCGATAACTGGCAATTTGATTTTATTGCGCCCAGCCAGATAGGTATTCGTGCTCTTCATCTTGATAGAGAACAACGGCTGAATAACGAAAACTCGCTGGCAAGCCTGCGTGAGTTGAAAACTCGTTTGACGGATTGATTGGAGATTTATATCGACAAGTTCTTTGGCTCTCAAAAGTTAGACGCAGTTGCTCGAAATAAAATAATCAGTTAAAGTTTTTTTATCTTGACCCTGAGAAGCAGTTTTTCTACATCCTCTCGCTGACACAGTTCAGTACCAGGTGTTAATGTAGCAGCTGTCCCAGCAGCTGTTGCCCAGCGGCACGCCTCTTCCAAGCCAGCCCCTTCGTTTAGTTTAAGGACGAGGCCAGCAATGGCCGAGTCGCCGGCGCCAACCGTGCTACAGACTTCTACCTCCGGGGGTACAGCTTTTAAAATTTGCTCGCCATCGGTGGCTATCAATCCTTGTTTACCCCTTGAGATAACCGCGATTTCGATGCCCCCGCCAATCAATCGCTTAAGTGCCTCAACAATCGCTGCTTCGCTTCCCAGACGTGTTTCAAGCAATTCTTCAACTTCGTGCACGTTCGGTTTAATAACATTGGGTTTAGCCTTTATTCCTTCTTTCAGCCATTTGTTGTCCGAATCTAGCACTGTTTTTATACCGTTGTTTTTAGCTGACTCTATAAGCTGATGGTAGATATCATCGGGTACCGCTGGCGGGACACTGCCGGCGAATACCAGGTAGGCAGGTTTCGGGCTGATATGCCTTATTTTTTGCACCAGTTTTTGCAGTTCGTGTCTCATAATATGAGGCCCGGGGGCTTCTATTCTTGTCTGGCGACAGGTGTCTAAGTCGGCGATTATAAAGTTGCTCCGGATTTCTCCGGTGATTGGAGTGAAATCAAACGGTACGCCCTGATGTCGAAGTAGGTGCCTTAATGTTTCGCCGTCTATCCCGCCCATAAAACCGTAAGCAACTGTTTTTCCTCCAAGCTCATGGATGACCCTGGAAACGTTAATTCCTTTGCCGCCCGGGTCTCGGCGTAAGCTGGTCCATCGATTGGCCTCATCCAAAACCAGTTCCTCTACCGTAACCGTTCTATCCAGGCTAGGATTTAAAGTTACGGTGGCAATCATTGAACACGCTCTACTTTCAAAAGATTAGTGCTTCCCGAAATGCCTATAGGCACGCCGCCGGTAATCACAACCAGGTCATCTTCCAGAGCGTAGCCTTCCTTTTTGGCTACTCTGGCTCCCCGGGTGAAAAGTGTGGATATTTTTGATGGCTCCGGAATTTGAAAAGCGCGTACTCCCCAAGATATCGCCAACTGTCTTTGTGTTGTAGTACTTGGGGTAATAGCCAGAATCGGTACGCCCGGGCGATATTTAGCGACGCGACGGGCAGTGCTTCCCGACGAGGTAAAAGCAATAATGGCTGCTGCACAAAGTTGATGTGCAGCATGGCAAGCAGCATAACTGATAGCATCATCCGTTTGGGGTTCAAGGTCTTTGCCTTTATTAGTCAGGAGGTCTTCGTACGGTATTGCCGCCTCCGCTTCCAGAGCAATCTGCGCCATCATAGATAAGCTCTCTATAGGATAGTTACCGATAGCGGTTTCCTCCGACAGCATGAGAGCATCGGCACCATCAAAGATGGCATTGGCCACATCTGTAACCTCGGCCCTTGTAGGCCGAAGAGAATGCACCATGGACTCGAGCATCTGGGTGGCGACGATTACCGGCTTACCCAGGCGGTTGCACTTCTGGATGATTTCCTTTTGAACTATGGGTACACGTTGTATAGGAATTTCTACGCCAAGGTCGCCACGGGCTACCATAGCACCATCAGCTACCTCGAGTATCTCATCCAGATTATTTAGGGCTTCACGCCTCTCAATTTTAGCTATAAGTGCTGCCGACGTTTTCTTTTTCTTAATAAAACTGCGCACCTTGAGTATGTCGTCAGCTTCTCTTATGAAAGAGAGAGCTACGAGGTCCACATCATATTTCAGACCAAAACGAAGATGCTCCCAATCTTCTTGTGTTATTGTTGAAGAATCCCACGTGATGCCGGGAATATTGACACCTTTATCCTCGGCTAGAATGCCTCCTGTTTTTATCTTGCAGCTGACCTCTGTGTTTCCGGCGGACATTACCTTCAGTTCAATGGCACCATCATCAAGGAATATCGTATCTCCGGGCTTTACAAGGCTCGGTAACTCCGGTAAGCCTACGGACACTTTGTGCTTATCTCCGAGAATCTGCTGGGTGGTTAGAACGAAATCAGCATTTGCCTCAAGATTGGCGGTACCACTCTTTAGCTTTCCGGTCCTGTTTTTTGGCCCCGGTAGGTCTTGCATTATCGCCAGTGGCAGATTGGCTTTTTTCGCTGCTTGACGCAGAGCCTTTATATAACCAATGTGTTCTTTTGGTGATCCATGTGAGAAGTTAATTCTGGCCACATCCATTCCGGCTCTGAGTAGCTGCATCATAATTGATGGCGAACTGGTTCCAGGACCTATCGTACAGACTATTTTTGTACGGCGGTATGAGACACTGAGATTGTTAAAGCGCATACATCTTTCCTGTCAATTTATTAATACTTTTTCGAGATAGTGGCCGGTTCAGCGGGCTTGAGGCCAATTTAGCTAATTCCCCCATTAGTTTCTTTTAAGTAAGTGACCTGCTGATAATATGACTATACCTTTTTACTTCTTTCATATCAAGCTCAATAAAGATTAGTTTGTTCCCTTTTGTACGAAGTTCGAATATCACTGAATCTTGCGGAGATTAAATGAATCGGGCATAATTACGTCCAGATTGAGTCTGGCAGGGAGGCAAACATGGAAAAGAAAGAGTCGAGACCTTTACCGCATGAATTAGAGAGAATGCCCTCTAAAGAAAGACAAAAGCATCTGGAAGAAAGGATGAGGGAAATAATCGCGTACGCATATGATAAGGCTCCGGCGGTCAAGGAACGCTTCCGTAAGGCCGGAATAAAGCCTGAAGATATTCGCATAGTTAAAGATTTAGAAAAGATCCCACTATTGAGAAAGGATGACCTGATTGCTTTGCAAAAAGCCGATCCTCCCTTCGGCGGCTACCTTGCAGTTCCTATGGACAGTCTGGAGAGAATATATCAGTCGCCTGGCCCAATCTACGATCCGCAGCGCAAAAGAGGCTTCGGCGCAGGTGGCGGAATGGGACCCGACTTCGGCAAAGGGCAAATAGTAATGAATACCTGGTCTTATCACATAACTCCCGCGGGTCTAGGAGTGGATCAGCTGCTCAGAAATATGGGGTTCACGGTCGTCCCTATGGGTACGGGTAATACCGAACTCCAGGTACAGGTCATGCGAGACCTGAAGGTACATGGTTTCGTCGGGACTCCCAGTTTTCTAAAGATAATTATCGATAAAGCTGAGGAAATGGGGTACAACTTTAAAAAAGACTTCAACTTAAAGTGGGCTATGGTGAGCGGTGAAATGGGTGGTGAACCATTGAGGAAATTGTTCCAGGATAGCTATGGTATTTTTTGTATGGGTGGCGATGCCTATGCTACTGCAGATGTGGGCACAGTAGCAACCGGATGCGACAAGCAATCCGGCATGCACATAACTGCGGATGCCGTAGTGGAAATAGTAGACTCCGTAACAGGAAAACAACTTGGCCCAGGCGAGGAAGGCGAGGTCGTGGTTACACCATTCGATGAGGTTTACCCCTTGATTAGGTTTGCCACAGGTGACTTATCGATGATGGTCGACGAACCCTGTGGCTGTGGAAGAACAACGCCAAGATTAACCAAAATTTTAGGGAGGTCAGGTGAGGCGGTCAGAGTACGAGGTATGTTTGTCCATCCCAAGCAGTCAGATGAGGTAATTGCCAGATTCCCGGATATCCGACGATATCAACTGGTAGTGACTCGCCCAGAGGACAGAGACGAGATGGTTCTCAAGATTGAACTCGGCGTCAAACATAAGGAAGCATTCAGGTTAGGTACGGAACGGGCGGAGATACATATGCCTGTAGAAAAGGACAAATTAAAGAACGACTTGGATAAGGCTTTCAAAGACGTGTGCAAAGTCAGGTTCGATCGACTCGAGCTTGTGGATAGTGGCTCCATTCCGGAAGATGCTAAACATATTATTGACAAGAGGAAGTACTAGGTCGACAGGAGAATTGATAGGTAGTTTTGCTATTGCAGGCTCTTTGTTGCTAAAGTACTAACTTGTCAGCTTGATCTAGTACTTTTGTATCTAGCTGAAAGTATTGGCATAGTTTATAGTACGGTGGCTATAAAAAGGCAAGTAAATCAAGGGTGTAGGGGTTGTGAGGATATCCTGTAGTAGCCAGGGAGAAAATTAAATATGGAAAACAAAAAGTCGAGACCTTTACCACATGAGTTAGAGAGAATGGCTCCAAAAGAGAGACAAAAACACCTCGAAGAAAGGATGCGTGAAATAATCGCTTATTCCTATGAAAGGGCGCCAGCGGTAAAGGAACGCTTTGATAAAGCTGGAGTCAAACCAGAGGATATCCGCACAGCCAAGGATCTAGAAAAGATACCAATGGTAAGAAAGGATGACCTGATCGCCCTGCAAAAGGCTAATCCTCCTTTTGGTGGCTATCTTGCAGTTCCTATGGATAGCCTGGAGAGAATATATCAATCTCCTGGCCCAATCTACGATCCGCAGCGCAAAAGAGGCTTCGGCGCAGGTGGCGGGATGGGACCCGACTTCGGCAAGGGACAGATAGTAATGAATACATGGTCTTATCATGTGACTCCTGCGGGTCTTGGAGTCGACAAGTTGCTTAGGAATATGGGATTTACGGTCGTCCCTATGGGTACTGGGAACACGGAGCTCCAGGTACAGGTCATGCGCGATCTTAAGGTAAACGGATTTGTGGGTACGCCCAGTTTTCTGAAGATAATTATCGACAAAGCTGAGGAGATGGGTTACAACTTTAAAAAAGACTTTAATCTAAAATGGGCAATGGTCGGTGGAGAAATGGGTGGTGAATCTCTACGTAAACTGTTTCAGGAAAAATATGGCATTTTATGTATGGGTGGAGACATGTATGCTACTGCGGATGTTGGTACCGTGGCCACGGGGTGCGAAAAACAGTCCGGCATGCACATAACTGCAGATGCTATAATTGAGATAGTAGATCCCGTGACAGGGAAACAGCTTGAGCCTGGAGAGATTGGGGAGATAGTGGTTACTCCCTTTGACGACGTTTATCCTTTAATACGGTTCGGTACGGGTGACTTATCAATGATGGTGGACGAACCCTGCGACTGTGGACGAACAACCCCGCGATTACCTAAAATTATGGGAAGGTCCGGTGAGGCAGTCAGGGTACGCGGTATGTTTGTTCATCCTAAGCAAACGGACGAAGTCATTGCCAGATTTCCAGAGATCAGTAAATATCAGCTCGTGGTGACCCGTCCACAGAACAGGGATGAAATGCTTCTTAAAGTTGAGCTGGTTGATAAATCTGTTGATAGGGAGAAGCTGCAGGGTAATCTGGACAAGAGTTTCAGAGAGGTATGTAAGGTCAAGTTTGACCGAATAGATTTCGTCGCGGGCGGTAGTATTCCCAAAAACGCCAAACAGATTGTAGATGAAAGGGTTTATTAGCCTGAACTCCTATCTATATCTTATTTTTATCAGGTGAGGAGAGTGAGACAGTGAAAATAAATAATTCTTTGCCCCCATTTGAAGTAATGGAAAAAATGCCAGCCAAGGACAGGCAAAAGGTTCTAGATGAGCAACTTAAATGGCTGGCCTCTTATGCTTATGAAAAATCTCCAGCAAATAGAGCCAGGTTCGATAAGGCAAAAATAACACCCTCAAAAGTAGCTGGCATTCGAGATCTCGAGGACTTGCCACCGCTTAGAAAAGATGAACTGGTCGATTTATATAAAGCCAACCCGCCTCTCGGGGGATTGGTCACGGTACCCATAACCGAACTGGAAAGGGTGTACGTTTCACCCGGCCCAATTTATGACCCACACCATTCCAGTGAAACCTTCTGGCAGAGGCATGTTTACCTGGTGAAGTCTGTGGGTTTTGGTAAAAACGATATTGTAGTCAATACCTGGATGTATAACCTTGTGCCAGCTGGGCTCATGATTGATGAGGCACTAAGGCGAGCCGGGGCCACGGTTATACCCACGGGCGTTGGTAATACCGAACTACAGGTCCAGGTCATGCATCAACTTAGAGCCACCGGATTTGCCGGCTCCACGGGCTTTTTCATGAATATCATTACTAAGGCTGAGGAGATGGGTCTAGATATCCGTAAAGATTTTAATCTCAGGCTGGCTGTCATTGGAGGAGAGATGGGCGGCGGTCCGATAAGGAAAACAGTAGAGGAAAAGTACGGCATTGCTACCGGAGACATGTATGGAACGGCTGATGTTGGGCTGATAGCTTTTGAATGTAGCGCCAAAAACGGCATGCATATCGCCGAGGGCGTAATATTGGAGATGATTAGTTACGAAACCGGGAAACCGGTTGAGCCCGGGGAGGTGGGTGAAATAGTGGTGACCCCGATCGATGAGATTTACCCATTGATACGCTTCGGCACCGGAGACCTTGCCGGTCTAATAGATGAGCCCTGCCCCTGCGGCCGGACTTCTCCTCGGATAACGCGCCTTCTAGGCAGAGTAGGTGATGCCGTCAGAACTAGAGGCATGTTTATTCACCCACGGCAGCTTGAGCCCGCAATGGCTAAGTTCCCACAGGTTGCTCAATATCAGGCGGTGGTAACCAGGCCAGGTACCCGGGACGACTTGACACTAAAAGTAGAACTCAAGACTGAAGAAGGCATTGACAGGGAAAAGCTGGCGAATGAGTTGAACCAAGTAGTGAGTGAGGCTTTAAGAATTAAGGTCGACAAAGTTGATTTTGTAGCCAAAGGGGTTATTCCCGAATGGCACAAGCTGATAGTTGACGAGCGAGTTTATTAGTCTCGTTTTGTTTTTCTCTTGGTCCCGCGCTTAGGCAAGTCTCTCACATAGGGATACAAGAAGGTCTTTCTTGTTAAGTTACAGCCTGAAATACAGCCCATATGCCGACTATTATCAGATATATTCCTACTAGATAATTCAATATTTTGGGGGAAATCATAACGATAATACCGAAGATAAGGGCTATTATTCCCATTACCAGCCCGCTTATCTGGGGTATGGTAATCGAAGGCACTCATACATCTCCCTTTTACCATAATCGGTCCCACGGATGCCGGAACAGCGTTTTTTGTCTTTGCGCGAAATGCGGATTGCTATTTATTTATTAGTGCCAGTACGCCCCATACGATAAGGAAGATGCCGACCACGATGTTAAGCGGTAAAAAATTAAATAAAATCAAAGCTCCGGCAACTATAGCTATTATGCCGGCTACTACACCGCTTATCACTATGTTTTTCTTCGCCATAAGATTAGACCTCCCCGCTTGCTGTTTTAACGCACATATTATTGATTTCCGTATATGCTGTCAATTCAAAATAGTAGATAACCTTACTAGATAAAAAAGCGGCGGACCAATTTCCAAGTATACCGGCCCGCCACCCGACATCTAAGTAAGTCAGACTACGCTTTACACCTCTCTGAATTCACCTTCCACTGTACCTTCCTCGCTGCCACCCGGAGGCGCACCGGGACCTTGCTCTTGCGAATCTCCTCCTGGAGGAGGCGGAGCACCCGGTTGTTGATAAACCGCAGAGCCTATTTTTTGCATTGTGTTTGATAAGTCCTCCGTGGAACTCCGCATATAGTTTGCATCCGTGCCCTGGAGAGCCGAGCGAACAGCGGTAATTTTCCCTTCCAATTCCTGTTTTAGGTCGGCCGGTATCTTATCGCCCTGCTCTCTCAGCGTTCGTTCGGCAGTATAAACGAGTGTATCAGCTGCGTTTCGAGCCTCCACTTCTTCCCTCTTCCTGGCATCATCAGCAGCATGTGACTCAGCATCTCTTCGCATTTTCTCTACTTCGTCCTTATTCAGACCGCTGGAAGCAGTGATCCTGATTTTCTGTTCCTTACCGGTACCCTTGTCCTGTGCCTTGACATCCAGAATGCCGTCGGCACTTATATCAAAGCTAACCTCAATCTGAGGAACACCTCTCGGGGCAGGCAATATACCGTCAAGCATAAAACGCCCCAATGTCCGGTTGTCAGTAGCCATAGGTCTCTCGCCCTGCAGTACATGTATTTCCACGCTCGGTTGATTATCGGCCGCCGTACTGAATACCTGGCTCTTGGACGTGGGGATAGTAGTATTTCGCGGGATAAGCGGCGTGGCTACTCCGCCCAAAGTTTCTATGCTTAAAGTAAGCGGAGTAACGTCAAGCAGGAGGATGTCTTTCACGTCTCCCTTAATCACACCTGCCTGGATAGCTGCACCCAGCGCCACAACCTCATCGGGATTAACGCCTTTAATTGGCTCTTTACCGAAAAACTGGCGCACCATGTCTTGGACCTTGGGCATTCTCGTCTGCCCGCCGACCAGAATCACGTCGGTTATTTTAGCCGTGGTGAGTTTCGCGTCATCTAGAGCTTTGCGGCAGGGCTCAATGCTCCTTTCCAGCAAGTCCATGGATAACTGCTCAAGTTTGGCGCGTGTCAGATTAATATTCATGTGCTTAGGCCCGGAAGCGTCGGCCGTGATGAAAGGTAAATTTATGTCTGTCTGGCCGACTGTGGATAACTCGCGCTTGGCTTTCTCAGCAGCATCCTTTAATCGCTGCAAAGCCATTCTGTCCTGTTTCAAGTCCACACCCGATTCCTTCTTAAATTCATCGCACAGCCAGTCAATGATTCTCTGGTCGATATCATCGCCACCCAGGTGAGTATCACCATTGGTTGACTTAACCTGGAACTGGCCTTCGCCGAGCTCGAGTATGGAAACATCGAACGTGCCGCCGCCTAGGTCGTAGACAGCGATGGTTTCCTCCCCCTTTTTATCCAGCCCGTAGGCCAAAGCCGAAGCTGTCGGCTCATTTACAATACGGATAACATTTAATCCGGCAATCGCGCCTGCATCCTTAGTAGCTTGGCGCTGACTATCGTTAAAATAGGCCGGTACTGTAATTACCGCATCGGCAACCTTTTCGCCCAGGTAAGCTTCAGCATCGATTTTCAGTTTTTGCAGAATCATAGCCGAGATCTCAGGTGGGCTGTATTGCTTCCCACCCATGACCACCCAAGCATCACCATTGCTGGCTTCGACTATTTTATAAGGTAAACGCTTTATATCAAACTGGACTTCATCGTCTTTGAATTTCCGCCCCATCAATCGTTTCACGCTGAAAATAGTATTATCTGGATTGGTAATTGCCTGCCGTTTGGCCAGCAATCCCACCAGCCGTTCACCTTTTTTATCAATAGCTACGACCGAAGGTGTAAGTCTCTCCCCTTCAGCATTGGGGATTATCTTAGGCTCACCACCTTCGATAATCGCCACCAGACTGAATGTAGTTCCTAAATCAATACCTAATGCCTTAGCCATAACACCCTCCTTCACATAATATATTTTTCATTATTCTCACTATTCCGCCCCGGTTTCGTTTACCGAATTTTCACCAGGTTCTTTGTCGGCTTCAGGATTCGGTGTTTGACCACCTTTGCCCACCGACACCTGAGGAGCGCGAATCAATTTGTCTTTCATCATGTACCCTTTTCGGATCTCACCGAGCACCAGCCCTTCATCGCCATCCTGCTGAATTACAGCTTCATGCCGGCTCGGGTCGAACATCTCACCAACGCATTTTAGCTCTGTCACCCCGTGCTTACTCAAAACATCCAAGAGCATTTTCTGAATCTGCCTGAAGCCGTTAATCCAGCTCAGATTATTGTCGTCAGGTGGAACCCCTTCGAAAGCACGGTCAAAAGCATCAAGTACTGGCAATATATCACAGACCAGGGTGGAATTAGCCCAGTGAATCAGGTCCTTTTTTTCTTGCTCCTCCCGTGTTTTGAAGTTTCTGAAATCCGCCTCGGACCTCTGCCAGTTGGCTAAATATTTTTCGGCTTTATCCTTCTCCTCTGCCAGCAATTGCGCTAAAGATTCCGCATCCTGCGAGTCAATTCTGTCAGACACCTTATCCTCAAACGTATTTCTATCCTCTTCAGCCAACAAAGCCTCCTAAATTGAAATCTAATCGTTTGTACTAACGCTGGCTAATAAATTGCTCAATATACCGGATATGTAGTCGACCGTAGAAATCGCCCTGCGATAATTCATACGGGTAGGACCGATAATGCCGATGGTGCCTCCAATCCGGTCAGGGATGCCGTAACGGCAGAAAACCAGACTTAAATCCCGCAATGTCTCATTACGGTTCTCTTCACCTATTACTACCTGCACACCAAAATCATGTGCGCGTCGGCCTATAGCCGAGCTAAGCCAGTCCCCGGTTTCCATAAGTTCCATGATGCTCAACATCCGGTCTTTTGCGGTAAACTCCGGCTGTCCCAGCATCAATCGCAAACCCTCTAGATAAGGCTGCTCATATTCCAACTCGTCTTCAGCAGACATCATATCGACTACCGTGTCAGCCACCTGAGCCTCTTCCGAAGGCAGGTCCAATTTTTTTGCCAAAACCTCAGAACTTGTTAGACCCGCCAAAACGGCATTCAACCTGTTGGACATGGTAGTCAACCGTTCCTGAGTCATTGGCACCTGGAAAGATAAAAGCTGCCGCTTTAAAATCGCCTGGCTAAGTACCAAAACCATCAAGGCCATAGATTCCTGTAAGACCACAAGTTCAAGATGTTTGAACCGGCACTGTCTCGGCTTCGGCAAAGTAACCAGAGCCGCATTTTTGGCAAGGCTGGCAGATATAGCCGCCGCCAGCTTCAACCACTTCTCGAATTCCTTTTCGACCTCACGGAAAAGTTTACGTATCCTGTCTTGTTCTTGCAGGCTAAGTTCAGTTTTTTTTGTCAATGATTCCACATAATTACGGTAACCTTTATCCAGTGGCACACTGCCTGCTGAGGTGTGAGGTCGGGCGATATAGCCCTCCGCTTCAAGGTAGGCCATATCATTACGAATGGTCGCCGGGCTAACCCCAAGTTTGTAATTTCGAAAAATTGTTTCTGAAGCAACCGGGACTGCCGTATCAATATATTCACTGACGATAATTTTCAGTACAGCTTCTCTTCTCGAAGTTAAACCTTTGAGCATTTTTAGCACTCGCCCTCCATGACTGCTAACTACTATAATTTACCACTATATCAAGAATATGTCAAAATCAATAAACAAGTGAGGCGGCCGCAAGCCGCCTCGTGAATCATATTATTGAAGGAGGACCCTAGTAGCCATCGGGAGAGTTCGGTATGCTTTCCGAATAGGTAACTTCAAGGACTACATCTGACCAATCAATAAACTCAGCAACACGGTTCCCGTTACTTGTCCTGTTAGGGAACAAAGCTTCAACCTGGAAACGGGTACTCGCAGCAGCGGCAATATTGACCATCTCTTGTGTAACATCTATCTCGGTCGGCGCTTTGGTCTGAAGAGGAACATGAATTAGGTTGCTCCCGCTGTAGCTGAAACTGGGCAACTTATCACCATAGTTGACTTTCCAAAATCGCAGCCCCCCAAGCCCGGTTACACTGGAGAATGGGTCGCCGACTACACTCCTCGTAGTAAACTTCAGCCGAGCATCTTGCACGTATTTACCCGCCATGCTAAAGACGTCATAACTCCAATAAGCATGATAGCCTACATCGTTTGAATCATCGCCGGCTATCGTCCGGGAAGTGTCTTTATCGCCGTTTGAATCTACAGTGCCGGTCTCTTGGGCTACTGGCTGGAAAGTCACCGTATTCATTGTAGATCCCACCGTGACTGTTACGTTGCCCGTTGTTTCACCGCCTTTTCCGTCATTGACAACCACAGTAATGATATAGCTGCCACTTTTACCGGATGCAAGCCATGTCACTTTGTTACCGACACCTGTGATGCTGCCTCCACTCACCGACCAGCTATATCTTACTACGTCACCATCTGGGTCGCTGGCTATACAGGTGATCAAAGCACTGCCCCCGCTAATTACCCCCGATGGGTTAGCTGTCAAGCTGGAGATAATTGGTGATTGATTAGCCCCAACAGTTATATCCACAGTGCCTTGCGTTGAGCCACCTTTGCCATCGTCAACCGCGGCTGTTATCGTATACGTACCATAATTTGGTGGGGCTTGCCAGTCAACGATTGGTCCGGAACCGCTGAAATTGCCGCCTGTGGCTGACCATGTAAAGTTTAAGCGGTCGTTATCTGCATCCTGGGCAACGCATTGAATCTCTGTATGACCCGAAGGGTAAAGCTGCTGGCTTTCGGCTGCCAGACTTACAATTACCGGCGGTTGATTGCCGGTCGGTGCTGGTGGTTGGGTTGTCCCCCCTCCACAAGCAACTCCTGCTATTGCCGCAACAGAGAACATTACCAACAGGATACTAAGGGCACTGATATGACGTTTCATCTCAACTCACCTCCTAAATTTAAGGATATCAAAAGCCAGTGCTTCCGACAACATAGAATAGAGTTCGTAAGCAACCGTTACTCTACAATGACGACAATATCGTAACTTACTATTTTCCAGGCATCGGGACCGACAGTCTGAATGCTGAAGTCCCAAGTCTCTCCCGGCTGCAAATTCTGTTTTACTGCAGAACCTGTAGCTATAATCTTTTTATCCTTATCATAGAAATTAACGTTAATAGTAGCTGAATTAATAATGACATTCTTTATATTCTGAGCTCTACCGTGAACCACAGCCATGCTTTGAGACGAGCTGCCGGAGAACTCGCGCACGGTCATATCCTGGCTAAGAATCTTTAAGCCGCCTCCCTGGCTGCCACAGCCATAACCAGCAATGAGAACAGACAAGATTAATATGGCAATTATAGCTTTAGATCTCATCGAATTACCCAATCAGAAACACCCCAAAAGCACACAGGGTTCCGTTAGAACGTTTTACCGCAACAGTGTCTGACCGGTCTCGGCACCACGCTCAGCGTCAAAACAGCTTGATCACTGTTTCCGTTGTTATCACTGGCTGTGACCATCACGTGATAGTCCCCGTAATCATTCGGCGCCTGCCAGCGGACACTAGGCCCGTCACCTGTCAGGATACCGCCGTCCGATGACCACTTATATTGGATTGAATCACCCTGGGGCGCAGTTACAACACACGTTATATCGGAAGCGCCCCTAGGATAAACGTTCATAGTACTGGCTTCAATGTCCGATATACCCAGCGTCTTATCGGTTCCAAGTCCGGTATTAACGAGGCAGGCACTCTGTAATATTAGTAAAGCTGCAACCAACCCGAAACAAGCCCTGCGTATGCGTGTGTTCAAGGCAATTCTCTCCTTAAGGCAAAGTAGACAAAGTATATACGAGCACCAGTACTTTCGCAAGCGCCTGGTCTGTATACTAAATGCAGTTTGTCGACTACCTGCATTCAGGTATTGAAGTTTTCGATAACATATTCTAAACTATTAATCAAATGTAAAACGTTTTCTTGTGATTGCCTAAGGAACCAATGAAATCGACAGCAAGTAGAGTTGAACTGACCAAAGAAATCATTAGGCTACAACAAATGAGCCATGCGCTGGGGCAATATGCTCCTGAAGCTTGGATGGAATTGAATTTGACCATCGTACAACTGAAAAGCTTGTTCTTTATCGACTCCGAAGGCAGCACGAATTTCAAAAAGCTGGCGAGTGCCTTGGGAGTCACTCCGCCGGATGTGACCAGAATCGTTGACCGTCTGGTAGAACAGGGAATGGTAACGCGGCGGGAGAATCCCGAAGACCGCCGCATGCAGCTTCTACAGGCGACGAAAAAGGGGAAGGCATTGCTGGCAAAACTAAGAGAGAACAGAACCACGCATTTGTACCGTATACTGACTCATCTCAGTACAGACGAACTCGATACGGTGGCACAAGGTCTCCGTGCCCTGGTCAGGGCCGCGGAGCTCCAAAGAGAAGAAACAATCTTGTAATGAGCGCTTTTGCAAACTAACTTTTGAGGGAGGTACACGATATGACCACAAAGCAGTACAGCATAATTTTGTCCGGCCTGCTTTTGATTTCAATGGCAATGACGGGCTGTGCCTCCAACAAACCAGTTACTGAAATGCAAACAATAGCTACTGTCCAAAAGGGCAACCTTGAAGTTAAAGTAGAGGCGAACGGGTATATTGAAATGCCCGTTGCCGTCAACGTCTATTTCGATACTACTATGTTCACTCCCCCTTACAGTGCCAGAATTGAAAAGATTTATGTTAAGAAAGGTGATTCTGTAAAAGCGGGGGCTTTGCTGGCCAAGTTAGATGATGCCACACAGAGGATGGCCACGGAGTCGGCACAATATGCACTGGAACTGGCCATAAACAACGTAGTGCAGACCGTCTGTTGCGGCACTGTGAGGGCACCGTCTTTCTATAGCGATGCCGTAGCTTTGTACCGGTTCGAATTCGCGACCACCGAGATACAGAAAGCGCAATCGTTATTGTCCCAGGATGACTATGAGCAGGCGGCCTCACAAATAGTTATGGCCAAATTTGATATCGAAGCCGCTAAGAATGTTTATACAGACCCCGAATACGGCAGCCTGAGAAGTGAGCTCAATGAATATACAGAGCAGACTGTCGAAAGCTACGACGCAGATACTGCTATCACGAAGCTGACCAACGAGGCCGATAGAATATCGATAATACTGGACCAAATTGGCCAAGGAAATTACGGCCAGGCCGATAAGCTGCTGCAATCCCTTTCAAATGATATGACTCTAACCCATTCGGTCGTTCAGCGAATTACTCACTCGCCAGCTGCATATACATGCCCTGACACCTGCACCGGCTTCACCATCATAAACGAAGCGCTCTCTAAACTTGAAGAAGCCAAACAAATGGCTGGCTCCGAGGACATTGACTCTTTAAAGCTCAGCGAAACACTCCAAATCGTTATACATGACCTCGAACTAGGCGATAAAGTGCTGCAGGAAAACGTATCAACCTATCGCCAGGGACTTAATCTGAAGGCCGAGCGTGACTACAGCATAAATATCCAGAACGCTCTCATTAACCTCGACCGCGCTAAGCAGGTGCTGCTCAAGACGGAGCTTCTGGCGCCGTTCGATGGTGAAATCGTAGATGTAAACCTGCACGAAGGCGACATGATAACACAGAGATACTCGGCAACCGGGCTGCCAATCGATGTTTACGTGCTGAAGTTGGCGGACACGCATGCCGTTACCATGACGGGTGTAGTCGATGAAATCGACGTAGGTAAAGTCTCCAAGGGCCAGAAAGCAACCGTCCTTGTCGATGCTTTCCCCGGTAAAACGTTCGACGGCCGGGTACAATTCATTTCACCTTTCGGAACATTACAAACCGGGACGGGTACCTACAAGGTCGAGATTGCTCTGGGTCCGGAGGCGGCTCAATATCTTACAGGCGGACTGACGGCTACGGCCGAGATACTGGTTGATAAACGTACCGATGTCTTACTTGTACCCAACGATGCCTTGCACGTTCAGGACAACGAATATTGGGTCTACGTAATCAAAGAAGATATGGTAGGTCAAATAGAACAGAGGCAGGTGCAAGTTGGCTTGCAAAGCCTAACTCAAACCGAAATCTTATCGGGCCTAAACGAAGGTGAAAAAGTATTGCTTGAAACAGGCAATACTCCCATCAGGTCACTTAATAGTGCTAAGTAACGACCTATTTATTGGAGGCGTATGTTATGGCAAATAAAATGAGCGGCAGAATAAAATCAATGCTCTCTTCCAGGACCGGTAAAATTATTTTCTTCACTGCTTTAATCTTTGTTATAGCAGCCGCTGCTATCGGCTCTTATCTCTGGTATCAGAGCTACAAATATGTGAGTACGAGCAATGCCAGTATATCTGGCCCACTTATATCTGTTGGTGCACTGGCACCCTGCCAGATAATCAGCCTTGAGGCTGACTACGGTAGCTATGTTGAAAAGGGGCAGAGAATTGCTGTTGTTGGCACGCCTCGATCAGACAACCCGGTTAACATGCAGGGATTAAAAGACATACCGATAGGTCGCAGCAGCATTGAATCACCGGTTAATGGTTATGTGGCTGCGGTCTGGACATATCCGGGTGCTGTGATCAATGCGGGTCAACCGATAGTAACCGTGTATGACATCTCCGAGACGTGGGTTTTAGCTAACATAACTGAGACGGATATATATCGAATAAAGCCGGGGCAAGATGTGGAAATTGCTGTTGACAGCCTTGGCGGGGCCAATCTGAAAGGACATGTGGAAGGTATCGCGGCCGCTACCGCAGGAATGTTCTCAATTATTCCTCCGAACAATACCACAACTAATTTTATCAAGATAGCTCAGGTTGTACCCGTAAAGATCACGATAGAGAACCCGGGTAACTACATCCTCATTCCCGGAACCTCAGTGGAAGTAAAGATAACTACAAGGTAGCTGTAAAAAACTACGATGGCACAGAACTCCGCACAGACCACCGAATGGAAGATACTACTCGTTGCCGTAGCCGGCACCTTTATGGTCATCCTCGACCAAACCATAATGAACATTGCCTTACCTCACATAATAGCGGTTTTCAATGTTCCTACAGACCATGCTCAACTTGTTATTTCTGCTTATTTAATGGCAACAGCGATTACCACGCCGGCGGCTGCTTTTTTATGTAGCCGGTTCGGTACCAAAAGGGTCTTCTTGCTTAGCCAGGCTAGTTTCTTGTTTGGGTCAATTCTATGCGGCATCTCCTGGAACGCTGACTCACTGATAGTATTCCGAATATTGCAGGGTCTTGCTGGTGGGCTTCTTAGTCCGATAGCCATGACTCTCCTTTTCCTCAATGTACCGGTAAATCAACGCGGCACAGCCATGGCTATCTTCGGCATCCCATTAATGCTCGCACCCGCCTTCGGTCCGACTCTTGGCGGTTTTCTAGTAACCGATATATCCTGGCGCATGTGTTTCTATGTGAATGTGCCCGTAGTACTTGTAGCCATTGTTCTAGGCCTGGCCTGGATTCAGGAGACACCAAGTATGCCCGCTGGCTTCGATTACAGAGGATTCGCACTAGCAGCTATCGGCTTCAGTACGCTTCTCTATGCCCTTTCTTATGCACCCACCTTAGGATGGAGTAATATTCGCATAGTGGGCTTCTTGGTTATGGGAACGATTAGCCTACTAATCTGGATTGTAATGGAACTACGGGCAGAGCAGCCGATGCTCGATCTTCATATATTCAAAAGCAGGGGCTTCTCCCTGGCTACAGGATTGAATTTTGTTACCACCATTGGCCTCTTTTCAATTATTTTTTTATTACCGCTTTTTCTACAGAACGTTAGGGGCCTGACCGCACTGGAAACAGGAATACTGATGCTCCCCGCAGTACTCGGCTCAATTGTTACCATGCCTTTAGGTGGACATCTCTACGACAGGATAGGGCCGAAGGTGCCAGTTGTGGCAGGATTAATCATTGCGGGTGCAGCCACTTTTTGGATGCGTACAATAGATGTAACCACGCCGGACAATCTCCTGAGACTGATGCTTTTCATAAGAAGTATGGGAATTGGCCTGGCTATGATGCCGGTAATGACATATGCTCTGGCTTCAGTAGAACAAAAAATGACAGCGCAGGCGTCTTCAATTATGAATGTTAGCCGAACCGTTTTCGCCTCGCTGGGTATTGCCATATTTGCCACTATGCTCACGAATTTTCAAAAAACAAATCTGGCTATTATTTCACAAACATTTACCCCCAGTTCTCCCCATACAATGCAATTAGTTTCCACGGTGCAAGTTATACTTATGCAGGCAGGCCAGACATTGGAAGCAGCCAGACAGACAGCTATTTACGTGCTTTATCTGCTGGCTAATTTAAGAGCCTCCGTAGCCGCCTTTCAGGCGGAATATTTTATAGCTGCCATAATCATCTCTGTTGGTGTATTACCGGCTTTATTCTTTCCATTTGGCCGTCAGAAAGGCACTCAATCCACAACTGCCATGGACTAGACAGAAGATAATTTGGTGCCCTTCGCAAGTATCTATTTTTATAGCCGCGTGTAATACCGGCTAATCTGTTGACCTCAATCTAAGGTGGTGGTATTATTCTCTAAACCTTCTGGAGATCAAAATTGTCTATTAACCCCAAACAAGATACCGAAATCGAGCGGTTTCTGGAACTGGAAGCAAAGCGGCAAAAAGACACTATTAATCTTATTGCCGCTGAAAATTATGCCAGCCGGGCCGTACTTGATGCTCAGGGCTCGATACTAACTAACAAATACGCCGAAGGTTATCCCAACCGGCGCTACTACGCCGGCTGTCCTAATATAGATGCTATCGAAAGCCTGGCCATCGAACGCGCTGAGAAACTGTTCAACGCCGAACATGCCAATGTTCAGCCCCACAGCGGCAGTCAAGCCAACATGGCAACCTATTTCGCAACTATCGAACCGGGCGATACCGTCATGGGAATGAGCCTGAGCCACGGCGGCCATCTAACTCACGGCGCACCGGCCAATTTTTCCGGTAAATGGTATAAATTTATCCCTTATGGACTGAACCCCGAAACAGAAAGGCTCGACTACGACGAAGTAGAAAAACTGGCCATAGAACACAAGCCGAAGCTTATCGTCTGCGGTGCCAGCGCTTATCCCCGAACCATTGATTTTGCCCGTTTTAGCAGGATAGCTGACGCCGCCGGTGCGCTGCTTGTGGCAGATATGGCCCACCTGGCCGGACTGGTAGCCACAAAATTACACCCTTCACCTGTACCTCATGCGCAAATAGTTACCTCGTCAACTCATAAGACCCTCCGTGGTCCTCGCAGCGGCTTTATTTTGTGTAAGCACGAATTGGCCTCACGAATAGACTCGGCAGTTTTTCCTACTATGCAGGGTGGCCCGTTGATGCATGTTATAGCCGCTAAAGCCATAGCCTTTTTCGAAGCCATGCAACCTGAGTTCGTCACTTATCAGAAAGCCGTACTGGAGAATGCCGGGGCTCTGGCCGCCGAACTTCAGCAGCATGGCTTGCGTCTGGTTTCAGGTGGTACTGATAACCATCTCATACTCGCTGACCTCACCTCCACGGGCATAACCGGAATTGTCGCGCAGGAAGCACTTGAAGCCGCAGGTATTCTGGTTAATAGAAACTCCATACCGGGGGAAACTAGGTCACCGCAGATAACCAGCGGCATCAGGCTGGGCACGCCGGCTACCACTACCAGAGGTTTTGGCCCCGGTGAAATGAAGCAGGTAGCCTCATTTATTATGAAGGTGCTTTCCGACCCCAAGGATAAAAAGATCCAGAAAGAAATTGCTGAACAAGTAACCGCCATATGCCGCCGTTTTCCCGCACCGGGGATAGACTAGGTACACGCCTGGCACCATCATTTAATAAACAAAAGGCAAAACCCCATTGGCAGCCCAAACTCCTATGGGCAATTAGCACTTTTACGCTATTTACTCTTATAATTAAGGATTGTAGAATTCCATGGAACCGAAATTTGCTATCGAAACCAGAGATTTAACCAAAAAATACGGCGCGCTTACCGCAGTTGACAGGTTGAACCTTACCGTAGACCACGGCGAGGTATTCGGGTTGCTCGGCCCTAACGGTGCTGGCAAGACGACCACGATTTCTATGCTTTGCACTATAGTTAATCCTTCTTCAGGTAGCGCCACCGTGAACGGCTTCAACATATCGAAGCAGTCTGCCAAGGTAAGACGCAGCATAGGCATCGTTTTTCAAGACCCGAGTATTGACGACCGCCTGACAGGCAGAGAGAACCTGCAGCTTCACGCCTGCCTCTATGACGTTCCCTCGGAATTAGCCAGAAAACGAATAGCTGAAGTGTTGAACCTGGTTGGTCTGGAAGATAGAGCTGATTCTGCCATGAAGACATATTCGGGCGGCATGAGAAGACGATTGGAGCTGGCCAGGGGCTTGCTCCACCACCCAAGCGTGCTTTTCCTGGATGAACCTACTCTGGGACTGGACCCTCAAACCCGGGAGCACCTGTGGGAATATATTGAAAACCTTTCCAGAACCACTAAAATCACGATTATCCTAACAACCCATTATATGGAGGAGGCCGACCAACTCTGCCAGCGCATCGCCATAATCGACTACGGCAAAATCAAGGTCATCGACACACCATCGAATCTGAAAACAGCCCTTAAAGGCGATGTGATAACGGTCACCTCAAGCCAGTCCGACAAGCTTGCGGCGAGATTAAACGAACTCAAATTCGACCACCGCGTTGAGCTATCTAAAGATGTTATCAGATTGACCGTTCCCAATGCTGAGAAACTGATACCCAGGCTGGTTAATATCGCCACCGCTATCGGAGTGGAAGTCAAATCTGTATCGGTTCATCGCCCAACATTAAATGATGTCTTTCTGCACTATACCGGCCGCGATATAAGAGCTGAGGAAGCAGAGTCGCCGATGAAAAAATTCATGATAAGGACAGGCAGATGAGCGACCTGAGAAAAATCTACGGACTATGGCACCGTGAAGTACTCAGGTACTGGCGCGAAAAGTCACGTATTTTGTCATCGCTGATACTTCCCTTACTCTGGTTGGTTGTTTTCGGAAGCGGTCTCCGCGGCATACAGGTATCCGGTGCACTCAGTTATCAGACCTATATATTCCCCGGCATTCTAGGTATGACGCTTCTTTTTACGTCTGTCTTTTCCGGGGTTTCAGTGATTTGGGACAGAGAATTCGGATTTCTCAAGGAAATTCTAGTGGCTCCCGTCTCGCGTCCTACGATTGTAATAGGTAAAGCACTGGGCAGCGGAACGAGTGCCCTTATACAGGGCGCGTTGTTGCTGCCTCTTTCATATCTTGTTGGCGTTCACCTGCCGCCACTATCATTTGTTTTACTGCTACCGACCATGGTCATTATCTCAATCGGACTCGTCTCAGTCGGCTTGCTCATTGCTTCAATGATGACCAGCATGGAGGGTTTCAACTTCATAATGAGCCTGGTGATTATGCCTATGTTCTTCACCAGCGGAGCGCTGTTTCCGTTAACTTCGGCGCCTACGTGGCTGAAAGGTTTCAGCTACATAAACCCGCTAACTTACGGCGTGGATGTATTGCGCTGGGCCTCCTTTGGCGGGTCCGACTTCGTACTACCGATATATATCGAGTTTCTAATACTAATTCTTTTTGCAGCAGGTATGGTTGCCGCCTGTTCCTACACCTTCGGCCGCAAAAAATAGCCGGACATCCATCATATACTGCATACCTCTTTAATCCGTTATCGTCAGAGGCGCTCCATACTGACATCCTTTGTAATATTACTCCCTGCAATTTTTACTAAAATTTTACGCATACACAAAACCACGACAACATTCCGCTGCTAAACTGAAAAGCGGCGTATACTTATACAAAAGGTTAAGAGGTCAGACTTTGCCTGGCTTGCCCGCTTTTATGTAATAAGCATACTAAGAAGCTTTGAGCTATAATTATCGAAGCTCTTTTTAAGGCCAGAAATGACAACCATACTTGTTATCGATGACGAACCTAATATCGTCGAACTTGCCAAACTTTATCTGCAGCAAGAAGGATATCAGGTGGAAGGAGTTGGCAACGGCAGTGACGCTCTGAGCAAAATGGTAACCAGCAAGCCGTCGCTTATCGTGCTGGACTTAATGCTGCCTGACATGGATGGTTTCGAGGTATGCCGTCAGATACGAAAGAAAAGCGATGTGCCCATACTCATGCTTACCGCCCGGAAAGAAGATGTGGACAAGATAGTCGGCCTTGAGCTTGGAGCCGATGACTATATAACGAAACCGTTTAATCCCAGAGAGCTGGTGGCCAGAGTAAAAGCTATCCTTCGCCGCTACAAGGCAGGGCTAAAATCCGGCGAAGCCATTGAAGTAGGAAGTTTGCGAATCGACCCCGCTCGGCGGGAAGCCACAATAGATGGACAGCAACTTCGGTTGAGGACCAAAGAGTTCGACCTGCTGGCAACTCTGGCCCAGAACCTTGGAATAGTTCTGACCAGGGACAGGCTTCTCGAGATAGTCTGGGAAACTGACTACTACGGAGAAACCCGGACGGTAGACATACATATTAACCACCTGCGCGACAAATTAAGCGGCTCCAACGTTTCCATAGAAACGGTCCGGGGCATAGGTTATAAAATGATACTGCAATCTCAGGCGTCTAAAAGTTGAAAGGTATTTACCGGGATTTAATATGAGCTTGCGAACCCGCCTCGTACTTTCTTACATCCTAATTATAGTCCTGTGTCTGGGAATAGTCGGGGCTTCGCTGGTAGTTTTACTGGGCGACCAGATAAACAGAATGGCGACAACATATCTGGCTGAAACCACATTGCCTATCTACGTGCAGTTTAGAAACGCGGCCAGGGGACAAGTCACCCTGAACCAGGCATGGTCTAATCTGGAGGAAATTTCGCAGGAAACGGGAACGTATATCTTTTTGCTGGATGATGAAGGCAACGTAATAAAACAGGCGACACCGGACGGCGACTCCTGGACGCCACCTTCCAGGCTTGATGTTACCCAACTGCACGAAAATGGGTCAGTATCCAACCGCGGAATTTATAGTGCATCTGATGGCGAAAAGTTCATATTCGTTGCCCGGCCGGTTGCCGGACTATTCAGAATACCCGGGTCATCCAGTCCGGCGACTCTGGTACTGGCCGTGCCTCGCGGCCAGGCACTCGCCATCTGGAGCGATTTCGGGAAACCGTTTCTCTGGGCGGGTCTCGTCGCCCTGGCCGTTTCCATAGTTATAGCTGTTGTCCTCGCCCGCTCTGTCTATGTACCAGTCAGGCGAGTAACCAAAGCTGCCGAAGAGATTGCCAGGGGCAACTACGAACAAGAGGTACCCGTGGCCGGGCCCAGGGAGGTAAAAGGGCTAGCCCAAAGCTTTAATCAGATGTCCAAGCGGGTCAAACATTCCCAACAGATGCTTCGCGACTTTGTTGCCGATGTCTCCCACGAACTGAGAAGTCCTCTAACCTCCATCAAGGGGTTTGCACAGGCGATAGTCGACGGCACAGCTAAGGGCAAGGAGGCGCAGCTTAAAGCGGCCACCGTAATTGAGGACGAATCAAAGCGCATGATGCGGCTGGTCGAGGAACTGCTTGAGTTTTCCAGACTAGAATCAGGACAGATAACTATGGTTAAGGAAGCCGTCGATGTTAAAGAACTGCTTGAGCAATGCTACGAAATATTTATTATGCGTGCCGAAGAAAAAGGTGTAACTCTTAAAAAAGACCTTGAGAGTCTGCCGCCTGTAAAAGGCGATATCGACCGTCTCGAACAGGTCTTCAGCAACCTGCTGGACAACGCTTTGAAACACACTCCCGCCGGCGGTGATGTTAGCATCACGGCACAACACAATAATTCCAATTTTATTGAGGTCTCTATAGCGGATACAGGCCCCGGTATTCCGGCCGAGCAGATGAGGCACATCTTCGAACGTTTTTACAGAGCTGATGCTTCCACTGGTCAAGCCGGCGCCGGACTCGGTCTGGCTATTGCCAGGCAGATCGTACTGACTCACGGTGGAGACATCAACGCCAAAAGCAGGTTGGGCAAAGGAACAGAATTCATCGTCAGACTGCCCATTTCTTCCCCACGAACTTCTCATAGCTAGGGCACAAACTGGCCAGGACACATGTGGTGCAGCGAGGTCGCTGTGCTTTACATGTTCTCCGTCCGTGCTCTATAAGCAAGATGTGAGATTTGTAGATATCGTCGGGGGGTACGAGTTTTTCCAGCAGCCTGTGCGCTTTTTCCACGGTAACTTTAGAATCGACAAGCCCCAGTCTTTTGCTTACGCGGAACACGTGTGTATCCACCGGCATAGCCGGCATACCCAGCGAAAAAAGCAACACAACGCTCGCCGTTTTCATGCCAACTCCAGGCAATTGCATAAGCCACTCTCTGGCTTCATCTACAGACAGATTCTTCAGAAAGTCCAGGTTGAAAGCCCCTTGCCGTTTGCGTATTTCCTGCAGAGCCTGCTTTATATATCTGGCTTTTACTGCTCCCAGGCCACCGGTTTTAATAGCCTCACAAATCTTATCTACACCGGCAGCGGCCATCTCGTCCCAGTTGGGAAAAATATTCACGAGACGCTCGAAAGCCGGCCGCGAATTTTTATCAGACGTATTCTGCGAAAGGATCGTCTGAACCAGCACAGCTATCGGCTTTTCCCTCCGCTGCCATCTTTTCTGCCCGTACTCAGCGCTCAAAAGTTTCAAAATTCGCTCAATGTCTGCCATTTGAATATTATACAGGCAACAACAGTAAATCCTAAAATACAAATTTAAAATTTCCAAGCATAAAATTCGATGGTTTGATCATTGCTACTCGGTTCTTTGATCAAAATGTAGCCCCGAGGCTTTAGCCTCGGGAACTGGCCATAAAGGGTCAGCACTACATTTTTCAGCGCGCACCTGCCCCTCACTGCTCAAAACGTACTGTTTTAGTTATTTAGTGATTTGAATTTTGTTTAGGATGCGGAAATTCGAATTTAAGATTTAATTCCAAGGCTGACAAGATTCAATTTTAGGACATTTTTGCCTCTTTGGTGCTATAATTATTTCACAAAATGAAGGGAGAGGTTTATGGATGAACTCAAAGTATTCACCGGCAATGCCCATCCCAAGCTAGCACAGGCGATCTGCGACTACCTGAAAATCCCTTTAGGCAAAGCCGAGGTCTTTGAATTCACCAATGAAAACATCTTTGTCCGTATCTTGGAAAATGTGCGTGAACGCGATATATTTGTGGTTCAACCGCTGTCCTCACCGGTCAATAAAAACCTCGTGGAGTTGCTCATTATGATTGACGCCTTCAAGCGGGCCTCCGCCGGAAGGATAACCGCGGTTATACCGTTCTACGCCTACGGCCGGACCGACAAAAAAGACCAGCCGAGAGTGCCTATCACCGCCAGACTGATAGCCGACCTGCTTACAACGGCTGGAGCCAATCGTGTACTAACCATGGACTTGCACGCCGCCCAAATTCAGGGCTTTTTTAATATACCCGTGGATGAGCTAACTGCTCTCTTCATTCTGAGTAATTTCTGGAAGGAGAAAAAACTCGACAATCTTGTAGTGGTTGCGACTGATATCGGTATATCTGCACGCGCCCGTGATATGGCATCCAAGCTTAACGCCCGGCTGGCCATCATCGAAAAGAGGCGAATAGGCAATAACGACGCCACGGAAACACTGGATATCATCGGCCACGTCGAGGGGATGTGCGCTTTGACCATCGACGATGAAATCGACACCGCCGGCTCTCTGGTTGGAGCAGTGGAGACGCTGCTGGAACACGGAGCCACTGAAGTATACTCCTGCTGCACGCACCCGGTATTTTCCGGGTCGGCTATCGAGCGTATCAGCAAATCACCGGTTAAAGAGGTTGTGGTTACGGATACATTGCCCAACAATGGTAAAAAGAAACTTGATAAGATAACCGTACTATCCATAGCTCCGCTTTTCGGCGAAGCTATACATCGCATCCACACCGGCCTGTCCGTCGGCGCACTATTCGAGTAATAGAATCATGCTTAAGTGGCTAGGAAGCCTTGTAGACTCCAACGAAAAAGAACTGAAACGCTTTGAGCCTGTCGTCGACCAAATAAACTCGCTCGAGCCTGAATTTCAAAAACTCAGCGATGCTGAACTTCGCGCCAAGACCGACGAATTCAAAGCTCGACTGGCAAATAACGAGACTCTGGATGATATCCTGCCTGAAGCCTTCGCTGCAGTAAGAGAAGCTGCCAGGCGCACCATAGGCGAACGGCACTTCGATGTGCAGCTCATGGGCGGTATCGTCCTTCACCAGGGTAAAATTGCCGAGATGAAGACCGGCGAGGGCAAAACTCTGGTCGCCACTTTACCCCTGTATTTGAATGCACTTACCGGCGAAGGTTGCCATCTGGTTACCGTTAACGACTATCTGGCGCGGCGAGACGCTTACTGGATGGGCCCTATATACCATGCGCTTGGCTTAACCGTAGCCAGCATCTATCCGACTCAGGGCATTGATAACCAGCTGCCGGCCCTCATCTATGACCCCGACTTTACAAATGAAAAAGACAGCCGCTGGCCTCACTTCCGGCCTGTTAACCGCAGGCAAGCCTACGAGGCTGACATTACATACGGCACCAACAACGAGTTCGGCTTCGACTACCTCAGAGACAACATGGCTATAGACCTGTCTCAGTGCGTCCAGCGCACGCTCAACTATGCCATCGTTGATGAGGTGGATAACATACTCATCGACGAATCACGTACCCCGCTCATAATCAGCGGGCCGGGTGAAAAAAGCTCGGAAATATATCATGTTTTTGCGCGGCTGGTTCCTCAACTCAAAAAAGACGAAGATTATACGATTGAAGAAAAGGAGCGCCAGACCTTTCTCACCGAATCCGGTATGACCAAGATGGAAAAATGGCTGCGCCACGATGGGTTATTGAAATCTCCCAGCCTTTATGACCCGGCTAACTACTTTCTAAATCGATACCTGGAAAACGCGCTCAAAGCCCATGCACTGTTCAGAGAGGACCGCGATTATGTAGTCAAGGACGGCAAGGTCGTTATCGTCGACGAGTTCACCGGGCGGTTGATGTTCGGTCGTCGATATTCAGAAGGACTACATGAGGCTATAGAAGCCAAGGCACACGTCAAAATAGAGCCTGAGAGCGTGACCATGGCCACTATCACCTTCCAGAACTATTTCCGGCTATATAAAAAGCTGGCCGGCATGACCGGTACAGCCGCTACCGAAGCTGAGGAATTTCATAAGATTTATAAGTTGGAAGTTGTGGTTATGCCCACCTACCGGGACTGGTTACGGAAAAAAAATCCCGATAAAGATTACAAAGAACGCATTGACTATCCTGACCAGATTTACAAAGACGAGGACACCAAATTCAAGGCCGTTGCCAGGGAAATAGAGGACATGCATAAGCAGGGCAGACCCGTACTTGTCGGCACTGTCTCCATCGAGAAGTCGGAGCTTTTAAGCGACCTGCTTAAAAGGAAAGGCGTACATCACGAGGTGCTAAACGCCAAACAGCACGAAAAAGAAGCCGGTATTATAGCGCAGGCTGGTCGGGTGAGCGCCGTTACCGTAGCTACCAACATGGCTGGGCGAGGGGTCGATATCATACTTGGAGGTAAAAAACCTGAAGAGCCGGATCGCGATGATTTTCCGGACGAGCAGGAATGGCAGAAAGAACATAGAAAGTGGCAAGAAGAATTTCAGAAATGGCAGAAAGAGCACGATAAAGTAATAGAGCTTGGCGGCGTGCATGTGGTCGGTACTGAGCGACATGAAGCCAGGCGCATTGATAACCAGCTCCGCGGCCGCTCCGGCAGACAGCTGGACCCGGGTAGCTCGCGCTTCTACGTTTCGCTCGAAGACGACGTCGTCCGCCGTTTCGGCGGCGACCGGGTCAAAGGTTTCATGGACTGGGCGGGCTTCGATGAGAACACACCCATTGAGCACTCTATGGTCAATAAAGCTATAGAAAATGCGCAGGTCAAAGTAGAGGGTTTCCATTTCGATATACGCAAACATCTGGTCGACTATGATGATGTCGTCAACAAGCACCGCGAGGTAATTTACGCCGAACGGAGGAAAATACTGGAAGGCGCCGACCTTAAGTCAAACATACTGTCTATGGTATGTGAAGAAATCCAAAAACTGGTAGCTGACAGCTGCAGCCGCGGCTATGAAGAACCGGACTTTACCGGCTTAATCCAGGAGCTTTCCAATATCATGCCGGTATCACCTGAAATAACTCCGCAGTCCTTTATTGGGCTCCGACCCGATGAAATCACCGAAAGGCTGACGCAATATGCCGAGCATTTTTACGAGCAGCGGGAGAAAGATGTAGGCTCTGACAACATGCGCATTATCGAGAGGCTGGTAATGTTGCGCGCCATCGATAGCATGTGGAAGGAACACCTTACGGCCATGGACCATCTACGCCAGCAGGCGAGCCTTTACGCTGCGCGGCAGGTCGACCCTATCGTAGCTTACAAAAAAGAAGGCCACGCCTTCTTTCAGAGCCTGATTGCCGGTATACAGTATGATGTCGTCCATACTATTTTCAAGGTCAACATCGAAAAGAGAGAGGCCCCTGTCCAGAGACAACCCCAGAAAGTGGCCGTGCCTGCCGGTAAAAAAGTGGGCCGCAACGAGCCTTGCCCCTGCGGCTCGGGTAAGAAATACAAGCACTGCTGCGGCAGATAGAATATTCGTAACCTGCCATAGCCCATATGGTGCTCCATTGCACACAATTTCCGCCCGTCCTATACTATCCGTATACAGATGAAAAACACTGAAATCGCCAAGGTCTTCGAGGACATGGCTGACCTGCTGGAGCTCAAAGGCGAAAACAAATTCAAGATTCGCGCTTACCAGCGGGCGGCCCGGGCTATAGATTACCTGCCCAAAGAAATTGAAATCATGCTCGAGGAAGGCGAAGACCTTCAGTCGATACCCGGCGTGGGTGAAGCCATAGCTAAAAAGACCATCGAGCTGGTAAATACGGGTAAACTGGGTGCTTACGAAGAGCTTAAGGCAGGATTCCCCGAGGGTATCACCGCACTGCTCGAAATACCGGGCATCGGACCCAAGACGGCCAATAAGCTCTCTACGGAACTGGGAATACAGTCGGTGGAAGAGCTGGAGAAAGCTATCGAGGACGGAAGGGTAGCCCAGCTGTTCCGCCTCGGCGATAAGGCGGCAGAAAACATACTTCAACAAATTCAGGCGCTGCGGCGCAAAGACCAGCGCATACCCATAGGCGAAGCCCTGCCTGTTGTAGATGAGGTGCTGGATGCACTGCGACCGCTGCCCGGCGTAAAAAATCTGACTGCCGCCGGCAGCCTGCGCCGCTTCCATGAGACGGTAGGCGATATCGACCTTATGGGCACAGCCGACAATCCCGAGGATGTCATAGACGCTTTCGTTAACCTGCCGCAAATACGACAGGTGGTAGCCAAGGGACCGACGAAGGCCACTGTCATATTGCCCGGCGGTCTTCAAGCCGATTTGAGAATGGTGGAGCACGACTCATTCGGCTCGCTACTCCAGTACTTCACTGGAAGTAAGCAGCACAATATTACCCTGAGGACCAAGGAACAGAAAAAAGGCCTGAAGTTAAGCGAATACGGCATAACCGACAGCAAGACAAACGAGCTGGAGAAATTCACCACCGAAGAAGCTTTCTACAAACGGCTGGGTATGCAGTATATACCTCCCGAAATTCGGGAGGACCGGGGTGAGATAGAGCTGGCGGAGAAAGGCCGTGTCCCGAAACTTATAGAACTGTCGGACATAAAAGGAGACATACACGCCCATACCGACTGGAGCGACGGCCAGGATTCTCTGGAAGACATGGCCCAGGCCGCTAAAGCTCTTGGCTACGAATACCTGGCGATAACCGACCATTCGGCCGGGCGCGGCATCGCCCACGGCTTAACCGAGGAGCGGCTGCGGCAGCAAATAGAGGAAATCAGTCGGCTAAATAAGAAAATTAAGGGAATTCGTATCTTAACCGGCACGGAAGTCGATATACGCGCCGATGGCAGCATAGACCTGCCTGATAAAATTCTGGCGGACATTGACGTCGTAGTGGCCGCCATTCACTCAGCTATGAACCAAGCCGAAGAGCAGATAACAAACCGACTCGTGGGAGCTCTGGAAAACCCGCATATCGATGTCATAGCTCATCCTACTTGCCGTTTGCTCGGTGAAAGAGAACCTGTTGCCGTCGACCTGGAAGCCGTCTTCCGGGCGGCTATCAAATATAATAAAGCGCTGGAAATCAATGCCATGCCCAGCCGGCTCGATTTGAAAGACATCCACATTTACCGGGCCCGCGAACTGGGGGTAAAGCTGGTCATCGGTACCGACTCTCACCGCACCGACCACCTGAAGTTAATGCGCTTCGGCATCGGCATAGCCCGCCGGGGCTGGTGCCAGCCGAAAGATATACTTAACACGAAGTCTACCAAAGAAATGCTGGCCTCTCTCAGGAAGAATTAAGATGATTGCCACCGCCGAATATGAACAGGTAACGCAGATAAAGCTGTACCGCTATCCAGACTTCAGCCCTCACGCTACCGTCTCCGCCTACCTTGTGGACGGCCTCTTGATAGATAGCGGGCCGGCATACACTGCTGAAGAATTAACCGAGTTTTTTAAAGACAAGGGCTTGAAAACGGTGGTTAACACCCACTACCATGAAGACCATATTGCCGCCAATGCCCTGCTCAAAGAAAGATACGGCGTTGAGCTTTTCGCTCATCCCTTAGCCGTCGACAAAATCAATCAGCCGGCTACCCTTTACCCGTATCAGGAAGAGGTCTGGGGATACCCCATACCCAGCCAGGTCAAGGAAATCGGCGATGCTGTTATCACGGCTAATTTTCGATTCGATGTAGTTTATACGCCCGGCCACGACCGTGACCACATCTGTCTTTTTGAGCCGGAACACCGCTGGTTATTCAGCGGCGACTTGTTCGTAGGTACTCGCCCCAAAGCGATACGCCCTATGAACGACATACGGCAAATTCTAGCAGACCTCCAAAAGGTGAAGAACCTGAAGCCGCGATTCCTTTTCCCTGCCCCGGGCAAAGTATTGGCTGAACCCACACCTGTGTTAGAACAGTCGATGCAGTACCTCGAAGAACTGGGACAAAAAGTCATGGAACTGCATGACAGAGGCCTATCTCCGGACGAGATTGTGAAACAAATATTCGGCAATGAATACGAATTAGCCGAGTTTACGCAGCAGCAGTTTTCATCGCTTAACCTGATTAAATCCTATCTAAAGGCAGCTAATCGAAATGTCTCCCAGGGAAGCTAAAAAAATTCCGGGTATGTCTGCAGAAGATGCGAGGGCAATCGAGCATCTCAAGCTTGCGGTTGCCGGCGGTAAGCACTGGTACCTGACACTGCTCGAGGCCATCAAGCTGTGGAAAAGCCCTGAAGAGGACTATCAGGGTCGACATTGGCGCTATCTCATCGACGGCGAAGCCTTCGACTGGTTGCTGCTGGCAGAGCGCCTCACAGACGAAATAAAACAGTATATTCCTGAAAAAGAGCGAGAAAATCTGCTGTTTTTCGATATGCCGCCAGTGGAGCTGGGCAAGGATGAATTTAAAAAGCTTATCGGCTCCGCTAAATACCGGGCTTATCTCAACTATCTCTACGGCGTCCTGGTTGAAGAGAACCTGATTGCGGCGGCGGTCGATGAAATAAGAAAGGAAACACTGGCGCCTGGGCTGCACAAGCGAGAAGAAATTCCAGATAGAGCCTACCGCAGAATATACGGCGATACTCAGCAGGCGCTACTCGATAAATTCAGGAAAGAAAAGAGGTACAGGAAACGCAGATCCACGACTTTGAGCGAGCTGAAGGAATTTACCTACTGGCTATTTAAGTACCGTATAAAAAAAAGTGATAAGTCCCGCGTGGCCAGCGATACCAAGAAAGCGCTGCTAAAAATGCAACAAAATCTGGCAGCCAAGAAATCAACACCCCCAAACCCACCAATGAATGGCGCCGCCAAATCCTGAATCTTAGTTTCTATGCTCTAAATAAAAAACCCGGATGCCAACGATTGGCTATGCCTCGAAGGGATTATATCCCGGTTTTTTGACCAGTGTTTCTGCTTTTTCTATTATATCCGGCTTATAGACTATTTCAGCCCAATCTTCAGGAGCGATCTCTTCTATGGCAACTGAAACTGACTTATCTTCACACCTGGCAATGTTGGTCACAGCGTCCGTAATTGCTTGAGCCAGTTTATTTTTCTGGGCATCCGTCCTACCGGGATGCATTTTTATGATCACGTGTGGCATAAATCACCTTCTTTCTCACTACCCGGTATGCCTCGCAATTTCCAAGTCTTAAAATCAAGAAAAAATTGGATTTTATAATATTTGGAGTTTATGATTTCCGTTAACCGAGCTGTGTCAGTTCTTGTTTTAGCCTGAGCAGCTTATCTTTGAAGCTTTGAAGCTTTTCTCGCTCTTTATCCACAACCGCTGCCGGTGCCTTAGCCACAAAAGCTTTATCTTTCAACCTTTGCTCCAGCCGGTCGATTTGATTCTTAAGGGTGCTGATTTCGTTCTCTAATCGCTTCCTCTCGGCGTCCACATCAACCATGCCTGCCCAGGGCAAGACCACCTCGGCTTCTTTTAATACCAGGACCAGTGCCTTTTCTTCCTTGGCCTGGCGCTGTGTACGGTTTAAAATTGCCAGCGGCCTGGCTTTAGCTAAGGTCTCTATAGCGTCGGACTTCTCGGATATGGCGCTCTGAAGTCTATCGGTATAGACACGGGCTTCAATCCATTTACCGGCTTCCACCCTGTGCTCAGCCCTGGAATTTCGTATGGAACGGATAATTTCTATAACGGTGTCCATCACCACCTCGGCCTCAGCATCAATCAACTTTTCATTTCCAGTGGGGTATGATGCAATAATAATTGACGGTGAATCCAGGCTACCTTCGGGCAATCGCTGCTTCAAGCCCTGCCACAGCTCCTCGGTGATGAACGGCATAAACGGATGGAGAAGGCGCAGCGCAGCATCCAATGTAAACGCCAGCATCGGCAAAGGCGAAAAATCAGACCGTGCCATCCGGATTTTGGCTATTTCGATATACCAGTCACAGAACTCAGCCCAGAAAAAGTCGTGTATTTGTCGTTCAGCCTCGCCGAATTGGAAACCAGACATCAAATCTTCTACGCTCAAGATAAGCCGATTCAGCCTGCTTAGAATCCAGCGGTCTTCTGGCGGTTTTGATTTCTTCTCGGTTATTTTCGATAACGCCTCGCTTTCGAGCGGATTAGATTCGAGACTTTGAAAGATGAATCTGGCCGCATTCCACATCTTGTTGGCAAAGTTTCGGCCGGCCTCAAGCCGATGGGGTCCAAGATTGATATCATTACCCGGTGACGTACCGGTGGTCACGGCAAAACGAAGAGCGTCGGTCCCATACTCATCTATGGCATCATTGGGATTCAGCACATTTCCCTTCATCTTGCTCATCTTCTCGCCCTTCTCGTCGCGAATCAACCCGTGCAGATAGACGGTGTGGAAAGGGATATCACCGGTGTCTTCCAGACCCATCATGATCATCCGTGCCACCCAGAAGAACAGTATGTCATACCCTGTCTCCATAACCGATGTCGGGTAGAAATATTTCAAGTCCTCGGTCTCATCCGGCCAGCCCAAAGTGGAGTGTGGCCAGAGCGCCGAGCTGAACCAGGTATCAAGCACGTCGGGGTCCTGTACGATATCTGTGGCATCGCAATGGCTGCAAGTCGAGGGTTTCTCAATAGACACCGTCATTTCATCGCATTTAGGGCAGTACCACACCGGGATACGGTGCCCCCACCACAATTGGCGGCTGATGCACCAGTCACGTATATTCTCCATCCAGTTAAGGTATACCTTGGTAAAGCGATCCGGGACGATTGCAATCCGACCGTCGGTTACGCCCTTAATTGCTTTCTCTGCCAGCGGTGCTGTTTTAACGAACCACTGCTTGCTGACCTCGGGTTCCACCATCGTCTGGCAGCGGCCGCAGTGGCCCACCGAATGATGATGCGTCTCAATCTTTTCCAGAAGACCTGCCTTTTCAAAATCAGCCACCACCCTTTGCCGACAAACAAAGCGGTCCAGGCCGGCATAAGGGCAGGCCTGTTCATTCATAGTCCCGTCAGGATTCAATATATTTATTATCGGCAAATTATGCCGTTCCGATATCTCGAAGTCGACCGGGTCATGTGCCGGGGTAATTTTGACAGCGCCGGTCCCGAACGAAGTGTCGACAGCACTGTCAGCTATTATGGGAATCACCCTGCCGATAACGGGCAGCACCGCTTTCTTGCCCACCAGCGCCTTAAAGCGCTCGTCCTCGGGATTCACGGCCACAGCCGTATCGCCGAGATAGGTCTCCGGCCGTGTAGTGGCCACGGTAACGTATCCGTCACCATCAGCCAGAGGATAACGAAAATAATACAGGTTGCCTGTTACATCTTTATGCTGGACCTCAAGGTCGGAAAGTGCGGTCTGGCACCTGGGGCACCAGTTTATAATCCGCTCGCCTCTATAAATCAGGCCTTTATCGTACAAGCGCACGAAAGCGGTGCGCACTGCCCGGCTGGGTCCATCATCAAGCGTAAATCGCTCGCGGGACCAGTCGCAGGAAGCCCCTAACCTCTGATGCTGATATGTTATTGATTTTCGTGATTTGCGGACCCACTCCCAGACGCGCTCGACGAACTTATCCCGGCCCAACTTGTGCCGGTCAAGCCCTTCCTCGGCCAGTTTTTGCTCTACTATCACCTGAGTCGCAATACCGGCATGGTCAACACCGGGCAGCCACAGGGCAGGCTCACCTTTCATCCGGTGCCATCGTATCATTATGTCTTCCAGAGCCGCCGTCAGGGCATGTCCCAGATGAAGCTCACCCGTAACATTAGGCGGCGGCATAATTATGACGAAAGGTTGCTTCTTACGGTCTATTTTAGGAGTAAAGTAGCCACCGTCCATCCAGAACGTATACCACTTCCGTTCGACTTCAGCAGGCTCGTATGCTTTTGGAATTTCAGACATATCACAAACCCCGGCTATAAAGAATGCGACCCATCAGGGTCGCCTACCACACCAACCTCCAACTACCAGCTAATATTTATTTATCTAAGTAGGAACAGACCTTCAGGTCTGTCCGCCAATTTTGCGATTTCAGTGATACTCCTATTTGCTGCCCCAGAGTTGGGCCACCTTGTCCAGAATCCTGTCTGCTACCTCGCGCTTGGGTAAAAGTGGCAGTTTCTCAACTTTACCCTTGCGGTCGATTATCACCACCTGATTGCTATCGGCCCCGATGCCGCTGCCTTTAACCGTAATGTCATTGGCTACGACCAGGTCAAGCCGTTTCTTTTCCAGCTTTTTCTTAGCATTAGGCACCAGATTTTCGCTCTCGGCAGCAAAACCGACTCTGAGAAACTTCCCCTTTACCTCCGTAAGAATATCGGGCGTCCTCTCGAGTTCCAGCTTCATACTGGCAGCTCGATCGCGCTTTATCTTTTCCTTGGATACTCGCTTGGGCCGGTAGTCAGACACTGCCGCCGCCATTATCAGAGCATCAGATTTCACGACAGTTTTTTTAACCGCCTCATACATGTCCTGAGCGGTATCGGCGGCCACGATATCAATGCCAACCGGTTTAGTGAGGGCCGCCGGAGCGCTTACCAGAACTACTTTGGCGCCCCGGTCTCTGGCGGCTTCAGCCAGTGCATAACCCATCTTTCCGGAAGAGCGATTGGTCAAGCAGCGAACCGGGTCAAGCGGTTCCTGGGTTCCACCGGCAGTAACCACAATCCGCCTTCCTGCTAAATCACAACTTCTGCCCAAAACCTGACAAATTGTGCCCAGGATCTCATTTACATCGACAAGTCGTCCCAGGCCAACTCCCCGTGAAGCTAGCCGGCCGTAGTCCGGCCCGACGATGATAAAGCCGCGGGCTTTGAGTTTGGATAGGTTTTCCTGTGTTACCTGATTCTTATACATAGCTGTATGCATCGCGGGTGCTATGATAACGGGTGCCTTTGTCGCCAGCACCGTGCAGCTAACCATCTCATCTGCCATACCGGCAGCAATCCTGGCAATAATGTCTGCAGTCGCCGGAGCAATAACTACGACATCGGCCGCTTCAGCCAGGGCTACATGTTCAACACTGTATTCCGAATTTAGTTCGAACATGTCCGTAACCACAGGACAACCGGTAATGCTGCGGAATGTAAGCGGTGTGATGAACTCTTGGGCAGCCTGGGTCATAATGACATCTACTCCAGCGCCGGCTTGAGTCAGCTGGCTGGCCAGTTCGACGGCTTTATAAGCAGCTATACTGCCGCTCACGCCCAGCACGACAGTCTTATCTTTCAGCCCCATTTATTAGTCCTTCTTTTTGTTCATCTCGTAAATTAAACGCAAGCCGGTAAGAGTCAAATCGCTGTTTATCTCTTCTATTACCGGGGTTTCCCGTGCCAGAAGGTCGGCATAGCCTCCCGTAGCCACTACCTTGGCCTTACCCGCTAATTCCTGTTGAATCCGGATTACTATGCCTTCGATGAGGCTGGCGTAACCAAATACTATACCTGATTGCATAGCATCCACTGTATTTCGCCCGATAGCCCGTTTGGGATGTGTTAGCTCCACCCGCGGTAGCACCGCAGTCCTGGCAAACAAAGCCTCCGTCGCAATAGCAATTCCCGGGGCAATGGCTCCGCCGAGATAGTCGCCCTCCTTGGATACAGCGTCGAAAGTAGTGGCTGTGCCCAAATCGATAACGATTACAGGACCTCCGTATAGGTGATGAGCTGCTACGGCATTTACTACGCGGTCGGCACCAACCTCCCTAGGATTATCCATGGCTATTTGTACGCCTGTCTTTACGCCGGCTTCTACCAGCAATGGAACAACCTTTAAGTAATGGCGGCACATCTCCTCAAAAACGCCTGCCAGAGGGGGAACCACGCTGCACAGGATAGCATCCGTTATCTGAGTAGCAGAAATGCCTTCGTGCTCGAAAAGGTGCAATAGTAGACTGGCATATTCGTCCGGCATGCGATGAACGCCGGTAGCAATTCTCCAGGTAGCCTTTAACTTATCGCGATTGAATACGCCGATATTTATATTAGTATTGCCGATATCAACGGCTAGCAGCATATTATTCACCGATCTCTAGGATATTTCCCCTCGTTTAATCCCCTTTATCACTTTCGGTAAGGCCGGTAGAAGGTCACTTGCCAACATTCCCGCATCACCCATTTCCCCCATTACCATTTCTCCGGATTGAGCGTGCAGAAAGACACCACAGGCTGCAGCATCGAATGGAGACAGCCCTTGAGCCGCCAGTCCTGCAATTACGCCGCTGAGAACGTCACCCGTGCCTGCCGAAGCCAGGCCGGGATTTGCTGACTGACTGATTCGAGTCCGACCATCAGATGCAGCCACAATAGTGTATGCCCCCTTTAATACAACCACCTTTTGCCACTCGACGGCCATTTTTCTTGCCATGTCCAGGCGCCGGCGCTGTACCTCGTCTACCTCAACTCCAGCCAGCCTGGCCATTTCACCAGGGTGTGGAGTAAGTATAACATCCTGATTTAGCTTCTGCCACCAATCTGGCAGCCTGGCTAATATATTCAAAGCGTCAGCGTCGAGAACCAGGGTTGGAAATTGAGCCTTACCGGGGTCTAACAATAGAGACTTAACGAATTCAGAGACAGCGGCTTTCTGTCCCAGGCCACATCCCAAGAGTAAGACTTGGTACTCGGGCAACCACTGTTTTACAGTAGATGCCGCCTTGGAGGCGATTATGCCTGCTTCAGCTTCAGGTAGAGGAGCGTACGTCACCTCGGTCATTTTAGCAGCCAGAATCGGCTGCAGGCTTGAAGCTGTAGATAGCGTTACCAGGCCGGCGCCCACCCTGGCAGCACCCATACAGGCCAGATAGGCAGCTCCGATATAATTTATTGAGCCGGCTACTACCAGTACTTTTCCGAAAGTGCCCTTATTGGCACTGGCCGGGCGCGCCGGCAATACTGACTTAACCCAGTCCTCGGTTATAAGCTCCGTCGAAATATTCTCACCCATACTTGGCGGCAAACCTATATCTGTGATGATGACCCTGCCAGCTCTTTCAGCACCGGGGAAGTTGAATAGCCCCGGCTTGGGATAACCCAGGGTAATAGTAACATCAGCATAGGGACAGATCGGGTCGACAGCACCGGTATCGGCATCAAGTCCGGAAGGTATATCCACAGCTACTATCAGGAGCTCGGGAGTCTTGTCTTTCGCTGCTATGACCCGGGTCATTACTTCCTTAAAAACACCTTCGAGCGCCCGGCTTTTGCCGGTTCCGAATATCGCGTCTATTACTAAATCAGAAGAACCTAAAAGGCTGTTAAATCCGGCGAAATCACTATCCTGGTCAGCCTGAGCGATAATTATTTTATGTTGCTGTGCCAGTGCCAGATTTTTATCACCCTCCGGACGCGTGGAGCAAAGGTAAATACTTACCTCAGCGCCGGAATCTGCAAGATGGCGACCAGCTACCAGCCCGTCACCGCCGTTATTTCCGGGGCCGACAATTACCAGAATGCGTTTTTCAGCAGCGCCTCCGATAATCTTCCTGATTTCCTCGGCGACAGCCCGTCCGGCGTTCTCCATCAATATTTCCGTGGTCAAACCGGCATCGGCAGCCCGGCGGTCGATATCCCGCATCTGCTCCGCCGTAACAACCTTCATGATTTCAATCTTCCTTTCATCACAGTCATTTCGCCTTGGCCATTTTTTCTAGCTCGCGGGTCATAGCCTGCCAGTGCGTTCCACGCCAGTATAACCTATGACAGGACGGACATTCCATATACAGGCTCTGTGTCTTAAAAACATAAGGAGGGACTAACTCTCTCACTTCGTCCTTATTCTTCTCTTGCAGCCGTTGATTACATTCCAGGCAAATGGAAAATGGGGCGAAATGATAGTCCAGGTTCAAAGTTTCAACAACTTGCTGCAACTGTACCTTAATGTCGTCATCCCTGATTAGAACCGCCCTAAGTCTGCCGCTGGTTACCAATCGCCGTTTCATTATCTGGCTATCCTTGGTCAAAATCACCCTGTTCTGTGCCAGAGCCATTTTTACCATTTTACCATCATCATCTCCGGAAAAGAGCAAAGCATCGTAGCCCATTATCCTTAACCACTTAGCCAGCTTGCCGACATTATTATCGACGATGAACTTAATTTCCACGGCTTATCCAGGTTGCAGCCATCAGCTAACCCTCAAGGGATTAAAGTTCACTCCATGATCATAGACGTCAACGCCCTCTTTACGCTTCAAATAGCCCACTACAACATAAGTCAATGGTGTGGCCACAGTCTCGTAGATACATTTAAACAGCCAGTGGAAAAACATCATCACTCCCAGTACGGACAATGGCAGCACGCCGACAAAGGCTATTGCCAGTACGACCACCGTATCGACACCCTGTCCCAGCAATGTTGAGCCGATAGTCCTTGTCCACAGCCACCTGCCCTTAGTCATTATCTTCATCTTGGACAATACGACTGAATTTGTAAATTCACCGGCGAGATATGCGGCAAACGAGGCTAACAGGAAACGCGGGGTGCTGCCCAAAATACGCTCATAAGCATTCTGAGCATCGAAAACCGGAGCCGGAGGCAATATTTTACCTAACCAGATAGCCAGTACCGCAATTAAGTTACATATAAAGCCAAGCCAGATTACACGCCTTGCCTGACGGTAGCCATATACTTCGGTTAGAACATCGCCGATGATATAGCTCAGAGGGAAAATTACTATAGCTGCTGGCAAAACGATGCCGCCGATGCTTATTTGTTTGGCAATAATAATATTGGAAGTAATAAGGCAGGTGATGAAGAGACCTGTTACTATAACGAAGCGATTAGAGACAGTCATTTTGAAAGCCTTGGCCTTGGGCTGGTTCTAGATCCAACGTCTGCGGTGAAAGAACCAGAGCATGAACCCCGTAATCATGAGCATGATGATAACGATTATTAGCAGTGGTACAAAGTCCTTCGTACCTCCGCCGGGTAAATGGACATTCATGCCATAGATACTGGCCAGAAGAGTCGCCGGTGCCATAATCGTCAAAACGATAGTAAGCACACGCATTATTTCCTGAATCCGGTGAGAAGTCAGCCAGTTGCTGGTATCAGCCAGACCATCTACTACCTCCTTACAGTCTTCCAGGCTATCCCAAATCTTACGTATATGATCGGCTATATCGCCAAAGTAAACATCCTGGTCCTCTTTCAAGAAGGGGTATTGCACTCGCTCGAGCGCTTCGAATACAGCAACTTGAGGATGAATGACGCGGCGGAAAGAGATGAGGTCCCGGCGAATCAACGATATTTCACGTACTGTCTCCGGAACCGCCCTGGCAAAAATGAGGTCCTCCACCTTCTCCGTATTGTCGACGACTTTGTCCAGAATGGGGAAACAATAATTAACCAGCCTGTCCAGTATATGATATAAGAGAAATCCCGAACTCCTGCTCATATTCGCTTTACACGTCCGCTCATCAACATCGCACTCGTTAAAAAATTTAACTAAAGGTTTCAGGTCACCGGATTTATGAATAGTAACTATGTAGGTTTCACCTATAAATATATCTACTTCGCTCGGCGTCGTTACTCTGTTCTCTTTGTTGTAAACCGGAAAATGCAGCACAATGAAAAGGTGGTCCGGATATACGTCGATCTTCGGGCGTTGTACACGGCTTAAAACGTCATCCAGATTCAGAGGATTGAATTTGAAATGTTCAGCAAGATATTGCACGTCCTGTGGGTTTGGCTTCTCTATATAAACCCAGGTCAATTTGCCACAGGAAATCGAATTAAACTGCAACTTCTTTTGTTCATTTACAAACGGTGTCGACATGTGTATATTAACCAGACTAACAAAATTTTAGTCTATTTTACCACAATTAGAAATCAATGCAGGCTAACAGGCCCGGTCAGGCTTCATTTAACCGCTTAAATTACTTGAACTGTCATTACCCTACGCTATAGTATGAATGTAGACATGCAGTCCCGCCGGAAAGTTTCAATTATCATCATCGTAGTCGTTTTTCTAATCGGTGCAGCTGTAATTGCATTTGACTGGCAAGAGGTCCGCCGAGTGATGGGTGCCGCAAACTGGTTTCTGGTCATCGTAGCTCTAATGTTTACCGTAATATCGTACTTTTCGTTTGGGTCGGCCTATGTGGCAACGAACAGGCTCTTTCAAATCAATGTCAGCCGATGGAAATTGTTCGAGGTAGGATATATCTCTATAGCGTTGGACAACATACTGGCTCTATCGGGCGCCGCGGGACTCTCCATCCGGATTGTCTTATTGCGACCTTACGGTGTAAAAACTTCCCGGATTATCGCCGCTTCCATATATCAGTCGTATTTCAATGCGCTGGTATTACTGGTTCTGCTACTAGTCGGCCTTCTCTATCTCGTAATCAGCGGCACTGTACACGGAGGCGCATCAACCGGCGCTCTCTTTTCCGCCGGAATTATGGCCTTTTTCATTATCCTGGCCAGCATCAGTATTTTTGTCAGAAAGATAAGGTCACCCATATTAGGTGCATTGAATCGGATATCCAAATTCGTCGCGCATAAAGATATAATGTTCTCTCTTAGCACCTTCAATAACAGCCTGTCGTTCGGATGGAGGGCTATACGAAACAGACCTTCGGCCATTCTTACTATTTTAGGACTGATCGTCGGTTACTGGGGTTTCATGCTGGTTGTTATGTGGCTCTGCTTCTATGCTTTCGGGCAGACCATAAAACCCGATATTCTTATTACAGGTTTCACCATAGGCATCACGGCAGGCAACCTCTCCATGGTACCGGGCGGCTTCGGCGTACAGGAAGCTTCAATGGCCGGTATTTACGCTCTGATGGGCATTCCCCTGACCACCGCCATACTGTCAGTCATACTTTTCAGAGTCTGCTACGATATCATTCCCTATATAGTCAGCTGGAGCCTGTACCAGAATCTCCTGAGGCAGCCGAAACAGTAATCACCACTACGAACTAAAGCGGGGGCCTTAGCTACCCGTCACTTCGGCATCTATCCATTTGAGGTAATCTTCATTGCCGCCGATGATGGGTATGGCAACTATCTCGGGCACTTCGTAGCCATGCGCAGCTTTGACCAGCTTAACGATTTCAGGTAACAGAGAAGCTTTGGTCTTAATGATGAGAAGGCTTTCCGTGGCGGAATCTAACTTCCCCTGCCACCAGAAAGATGATTCCACAGCGGGCACTATGTTTACACAGGCAGCCCTTCTCTTCGACAGTAGCAGGTCGGCTATTTTATGGGCTTCGGCATCAGAGCTTGCAGTAACGAAGATGACGATCTTGCCGGTATCTTTCATGCGCTCCTGCCTACTGCCAGCATTCTGTCCACGGCGGCTTTGGCTTTTACGCGAACCTTTTCGGCCACCTTTACCTTGGGGCTCATCTCTTCCAGAGACCACAGGACCTTCTCCAATGTTATCAGCTTCATGTTAGGGCAGATCGCCTGCTCCGAAACCGGTATGAACTTCTTCCCCGGGTTCTCCTTATTTAGTCGGTGAATTATGCCCATTTCGGTGCCCACGATCACCTCGTTAACGTCTTCTCTTCCGGCAAACTTTATCATCCCGCTGGTGCTCAGTACCTCATCAGCCAAGGCTATGACATCCGGCCTGCATTCGGGATGAACTACGACCTTGGCCTCGGGAAACTGATGTCTTAGCTTTATGATATTCTCAGGCATTATCCTGGCGTGTGTGGGACAGAAGCCCGGCCACAGGATCAGCTTTTTACTGGTTTTTGTGGAGACGTAATGGCCGAGGTACTGGTCGGGGACAAAAATTATTTCACCTGCGTTTATGCTTTCCACAACCCCCAGTGCGTTGGCTGAGGTACAACAAATATCCGATTCGGCCTTGACCGCAGCCGATGAATTGATATAGCAAACTACCGGCGCCCCAGGATACTCCTTTTTTCGGTCACGCAGCTGTGGCGCAGTTATCATGTTGGCCATGGGGCAGCCCGCATGTTCATCAGGAAGTAGTACTGTCTTATCTGGGCAAAGAATAGAGGCTGTCTCCGCCATGAAATGAACACCGCAAAAAACTATAACGGCGGCATCGGTCTTGGCGGCCTTCTGGCTGAGGTCGAGCGAATCCCCCACGAAATCAGCTATATCTTGAATCTCACCCAGTTGATAGTTATGGGCAAGTATGACGGCATTGCGCTCTTTCTTCAACTTCATAATTTTTCCGGTTAGCTCCGGCTGTCTATCCATGGCTGACTATCCTCCAGTCGTTAGCGTAAACATTCATCCTTTTACCCCTGACAAAACCTATCAGCGTAACACCCAATTCATTGGCCAATTTGACACCCATGTCGGTGGGCGCCGACCTGGAGATAAGCAGAGGAATATTTCTTCTGGCCGTCTTAAACAATATCTCCGAAGAAACCCGTCCGCTGGTTAGAATAACCCGTCCATCAGTCGGTACCTTTTGCAAAACACATTCTCCGAACACCTTATCGATGGCATTGTGGCGGCCTATATCTTCGCTGAAAATCAGAATTTTCCTGGTATCGCATAAGGCAGCGCTGTGGACTCCACCCGTCGTCCTGAAAATCTGTGACCGGTGCTGGAACTCATTTACCAGATCGAAAACTTGAGCTGCCGAGATGCTTGTTTTGGATTCCACTTTAGTTTGTCTCGTAGCATCGGCGGCGCTGTAAAAGGAAGCACCTCTCCCGCAGCCCGACGTAATCAGACGCTTGAACACCAGCTCGACTGCCTGCTTAGTCTCCTCTTTGGTCTCAACGCGGATAACGCCTCGCTTTTCATCCACCGTAATTTTGTTGATTTCATCCTTGCTCTTAAGCAGCCCTTCAGAAGACAGGAAACCGACTGCCAAGTAATCAAGATGAATCGGAGTGCAAAGCAGGGTCACCAGCTCTTGATTATTCAGGATAATGGTCAGCGGAGATTCCCGAACAACGACGTCATCGGCGCGCCCTTTATTATCCTCGGAAAAACGCAGTATGGGAACACGCTCTACCTCAGCCAAAACTCACACTACCTTTTTGCTATCTCCTACGCTTAAACGTCCACCTTAATAACTCTGGCCAACAAACTTATCTTCCCTACATATAAAATAAATTGACGAAATACTTTATTTTGTCCTAATTATAGTATTCTTTACAATTACGGTCGAAAAACTTAAGAGTTACCGCTATATTTCTGGAGAGCATCATAGAACGCCCTCCAGAACGGGTCGACTATCGGATGTTTAAGCTCACCTTCCCGCCCGCTTCTTACCAGTACCATCCCCCGACCTGGCTCGGTCAACTCACCAACAACCGAAGCCTTAATACCTTTCACGTACAAAGCATCCAATATAGCCTGAGATTTATGCTCGCGGCAGGATATGATAAGCGTGCCCTCGCTGATGGACGAATAGGGGTCGATACCAAAATACTTGCATATTTCAGTTACGCAATCCTCGACCACTATCTTCTCCATTTCCACCGTAACCCCCAGGTTGGCCGCCTGTGCGATCTCGTACAGTCCGCCCCATATACCGCACTCGGTGGCATCGTGCATGGCAGTGACACCGTTGTCTCTTACCCCGATACCAACTGCGGTCATGGCGTCATCGACAACCGACATCTTATAGAAAATTTGCTGAGCTTTTTTATTAAAATCTTTACCGAATTCACGTTCGATTAGAGCGGGAAACATGGTGGCAAAAATGCCGGTGGCTTCAATGGCGGGGCCCTTGGTAATGATTATCTTATCGCCAGCTCGAGCCAGTTTGGGAGTGACGTACTCATCCTTACTGCCAATGCCGACCATCGTCGCGCCACCGACCATTGGATAATGGCAGTTCTCGTACCTTCCCGTATGTCCGGTGATAACTGAAATATCGAGTTTAACGCATTCACTGTGCATGATCTTCCACACTGTTTCCAGTTGCTCACGGGTCATCTCCATTGGCAGGTTCAGATCGATAGCCAAGAAGCTGGGTTTGAGCCCTCCAGTCACCGAGTCCGAGGCGATGATGTGAATGGCAAACCAAGCTGCCCTCTCCCATCCATATTCGGGCACAATAAATACCGGGTCGCAGGTAAATGAAACCGCTTTGTCACCTATTTCCACAATTCCGACATCCACGCCATTCTGCGGGCCTACCAGTATTTTGTCGTTCCTAGCACCCAGGCGGGGCAATATCAACTTCTCAAAAACATCAGGCGAAATCTTACCTATTTCAGGCATCGAACTCATAGGGTTCACACTCCTCCTTTACAGGTCAGTAGATATAAAAAGACTGAGGCCGGCTACTTTCCAGCAGCCTTCATAAGGGGCGACATAGCCCTGAGCTTGGAGACTATTCCAGGCAGGACATCCAGCACCTTATTTATGTCGTCCTCGGTAGTCCATTTCCCCAGACTGAACCTCAACGAGCTATGCGCCTGCAAATGCGGTAGTCCCATCGCCACCAGAACGTGGGACGGTTCCAGGTCCTCCGAGGTGCATGCTGAGCCAGTCGAGGCGCAGATTCCTTCCAGGTCCAGGTTTAACAAGACTGATTCACCTTCGACGTAGTTGATGCTGACGTTTACATTGTTGGGCAACCTTTTAACCGGGTCGCCATTCAACTGCGTATACTCGATACCCGTGAGTATACCTTCGATTAGCCGGTCACGAAGAGCAGTCAACTTGCCGGATTCTTCCGACATTTCCTGCTTTGCTATCTCAGCGGCCTTTCCCAGACCAACGATGCCCGGTACGTTCTCAGTGCTGGCTCGCCTGCCTCTCTCCTGACTTCCACCGTGCATAAACTGGCTTATTCTGGTGCCTTTTCTAATATACAGGGCACCCATGCCTTTAGGCCCGTAAAGTTTGTGCGCCGACATCGACAGCAGGTCAACTTTGAATTCATGCACATTTATGGGGATATGTCCGACGGCCTGCACCGCATCGGAATGAAAATAAATCTCCGCCTCACCGGTAATAGCCCCTATTTCAGCTATGGGTTCTATGGTACCGCATTCATTGTTGGCGGTCATGATGGAAACCAGGATGGTTTTGTGGGTAAGCGCTTTCTTAACATCAGCGGGGTTGACCGTGCCGAATCCGTCTACCGGAAGATAAGTAATCGAAAACCCCTGTCCCTCCAGAAATTTGCACGTCCCGAGAACCGCGTGATGTTCGATAGAGCTGGTGATAATATGGTTACCTTTGCCCTGGCGAGACAATGCTATTCCCTTCAGAGCAAAATTGTCCGCCTCCGTTCCGCTGCCTGTAAAAACAATCTCCTCGTTTTTAGCCCCGATGAGAGCCGATACTTTGCTTCGCGCGCGTTCGACGGCATCTCTCGCTTCCTGACCATACGAATGAATGCTGGAAGGGTTACCGAACGACTCATCAAAATACGGCAACATCGCCTTTATTACGTCAGGATGTGTCGGTGTGGTCGCGGCGTAGTCCAGATATATTCTTCTCATGTCCTAGCCTTCGATAATATCTCCAACCACAGGGTCCACTCTAACCCCTTCCTCTTTGACCCAGGCAATCCCGGCATCGATTTCCTTGTCCCCACCCTCCAACTCCAGAACCACCCAGCCCCTATCCTCCGATACGTCCGCACGACGTATGTTAGTCACTATTTCAAATTTACGAGACAGTTGATAAATTATGGGTTCCTTGATTAGCTTACGCGGAAAGGTGAACATTACCTGTCGCTTAGCCATTATGTCCTCCTGTCTTCACCTGTGATAAAGATTAACTCATAGGCGTGTTTATTTCAAACCTGTAGGTCCTAGCACTTGATTGAATGATTTCAAATCTGGTCGGACGTTGTAAGTATGGACGATATCCTTTACAATCTCCTGAGTTCTGGGACCTGCCCCTGTGATAAATGCGACCGTTAATTGATCCCTTTTTATGACTCCGGCAGAAGCAAGCTTCTTAAGCCCAGCGATAACAACCCCACCGGCGGCCTCAGCAAAAATACCTTCAGTCTGTGCCAGCAATTTCATTCCTTCTATTGCTTCTCCGTCGGTAGCGCTGGAAGCCCCACCACCGGACTGTCTGGCCACCATCAAAGCATAATAACCGTCTGCCGGATTGCCGATGGCTATCGAGGTCACCATTGTTTTCGGCGTTACCGGGTGGACATGAAGAGTGCCGACCTCAAAAGCATGGACGATCGGCGAACTGCCTGAAGCCTGAGTAAGATACATATGAGTATTTACCGGACCCATGAGCTTTAACGTGGATAGTTCTTGCAATCCCTTCCAGATACGAGTAAAAAGCAGGCCTGAAGCCGCTGGAGCCACCACACAATCGGGCGGCTGCCATCCTAGCTGCTCGGCCACTTCGAACCCCAGCGTTTTACTGCCCTCCGCGTAGTAGGGCCGGAGGTTTATGTTTATAAATCCCCAGTTGTATCTCTGTGCTACGTCGGCACAGAGGCGGTTTACGTCGTCATAGCTTCCGTCAACAGTTACCAGGTTCGGATTATATATGGCCACGCCGACCAGTTTGCCAGGTTCCACATTGGCCGGGACGAAAACATAGGCTTTCATGTTAGCCTTGGCCGCATGGGCGGCCACACTGGCAGCCAGATTACCGGTGGAAGCACAGGCTACCGTATCAAAACCGAACTCACGGGCTCTAGTTACGGCAACAGAAACAGCCCTGTCCTTGAAGGAGTAGCTAGGATTCAGACAGTCATTCTTTATGTAGAGCTTATCCAACCCCAGCTTACGTCCCAGGTTATCAGCTTTCACCAGAGGAGTGAAGCCGGTGCCGATGTCTATTATATCCTCCCCTTCAACCGGTAAAAGGTCGCGATAACGCCACATACTAATCGGGCCTTCCGATATTTTCCGGCGGGTCAGCCCACGGGCCATGGCCTTATAGTCGTAGATAACCTCGACCGGGCTAAGGCAAAAGTCGCAGACCCTTATCGGTTGTAAGGGGTATTCCTGGCCGCATTTCCGGCAGCGTAAACCGGTGGCATACGCCAAACTACACCTCTCTTTGTGTCGGAGTTACCTCAATGTTCGGTTCGTATAGTTATAAGATACCTGCTATTTGCCAAACACGCAAGCAGCGGCCCTAAATTTTGAAAGGGAAAAATCACATCTTCACGATTCTAAGGCCAGCCGGGGTTTAAAGTGCTTTCGTAGGCGGTGACAAGGTCTGCCTGCTGCATTACTATGTTACCATTTGATATCTGGTACGGCACTAATGCTTTGGGGTAATCAACGCAGGCTCCGGCGACTCCATCGCCTGTATCAGCTTTGAAAGTAGTGGCACATCTGTCGCACACCAGAGTATTGCCGTCCAGAGAATAGCCTATGGACCGGCATGGGGGGCAGACATCTGCCCTGACGTAAATCTTGTTTTTTAACAGGTATGCCATAAAGTTCATTTTACCGGATGGCGAATCTATCGCAAACTGCGTGTTCCAATCACTCTCGACATCGCTTACGGGAATCGAGACCGCATCACCGTCAATCTGTGCTTCGATAAGCTTCGCTTTTATCGGGCCCGATGGCTTTTCAGTCGTCGCCTGGATTGCCTCTGTTGCCGGCGATGCTGGCACTGCCGGCGCAGGAGCAGATGCTGACGGCTGTGCTCCCGTGGTCTGAGGCACTACTGTCGAACTTGCACATGACACACCTATCAATGCCAGAATTAAAGCTGCGAAACCTATTCCTATTTTCTTTAACATAATCTATTAACCTCCTCATAATTTACAATTCAATATCAAGTATTTGAGTCTTACTAACTACCGCGCGAGCTGTTTCAAATACGCATTTTTTCAAACTCCTTATTAACAATTTTCTATCTGCCACAGCTGCAGCCGTAGGTACGGTTTGGCTGGGTCGCTGGATTGTTCTGAACACCTGTCTCGCAGCAGCTAGCCCCGGTTTGGGAAACAGACGATACCTGCGCTCCAATTCCACAGCAACTGGTGCCGGCCTGCGCAGGTACGGCAGGCAGCTGATTATCAGGCCCAGCCACGGTCGATTCTGCCACTGCAAACTGCCCCTCGAGCGGCCCCAGAGCTACTTTATAAGTTCCAGGTTTGTCTTTAAATATTGCAAACGTTAAAGTTTGAGTCTTTCCCGCTGGTACCAGTATTTTATCTGAAGCCTCTATATCATTGTTTATTTTTAATTCGGCGTCATAGGTATCATCGATGGTGGTAACATTTGTGACGCGGGCGGTAATTACTACTTCGTCCCGGGCATAAACCTCTACCGGATCTATAGATAGTCCAGACACTAAAAACGTTTTTGTCTTCCCTGCTTCAATATCCGGCACGGGCGCAAGGTAATTCAAGCTACTGCAAGACACCGTGATCCCGGCAATGGCCAGAGTGGCTACAGGAACAAGCACAATCTGACTGATCTTATTTCTCATCTTTTATGTGGCCTCCTTATTTTGGTTTGCCTTTCATTGACGATCTTCCCATCTTGCAGAAACACCGTGGAGTTAGCGAAGTCCGCTATCTCGGGGTCGTGAGTAACCATAATAATGCCATGGCCTTCGTTATGGAGTTGGTCAAACAATCGCATAATCTCACCACCGGTTTTCCGGTCCATGTTGCCCGTTGGTTCATCGGCCAGGATAAGCGACGGCTTGCTAACAAGAGCTCTGGCGATGGCTACCCTCTGTTGCTCACCACCGCTAAGCTGGCTCGGCTTATGTCCTGTTCTATTACCCAGACCGACTTTCTCCAGTATTTCTAAAGCCTTATTTTCCTCCCTACTGGCACCGCAAAACACCAGAGGCAGCAGCACATTTTCGAGCGCGGTAAGTGACGGCAGCAGATGGTACTGCTGAAAGACATAGGCAATTTTCCCACGCCTGACATCGACTAAATCGTTTTCACCCAGATTGTCAATGCGCTCTCCCTCCAGAAGAACTTCTCCACTGGAAGGCCGGTCCAACCCGCCTATAATATTTAAAAATGTACTCTTGCCACTTCCCGAAGGCCCCATCACCGCTACAAAATGCCCCTCGTCTGCACTGAATGAGATTTTATCCAGCGCAACTACTCGCCCCGCTCCCTCACCATAAACCTTTGATATTTCTTTTAGCTGTAACATATCACCCCCTTTACAATGACCTGAATGAATCTGCGACTTTGATTTGTGTCGCTCGATAGGCCGGATATACAGTTGCAATCACGGCTACTGCGACTGCCAGCACCAGAGCCAGAGCAAAATACTGGGGAACAAGAGCAACGGCCGTACCCTCAAATATCAGAGGCCCTACCAAATAAGCTAGAACCGTGCCTAGCATGTATCCTAAAATACCTCCGATAATTCCGATTATGATGGCCTCATAAATAAACGCTTTTACTATTTGACTTCTTGACGCACCTACAGCCCTCATTATCCCGATATCTTTGATTCTCTCGTTCACCGAAGTCATCATGGTATTGACCACTCCAAAGAGGCCGAGAGCAAGAGTGATTCCCGCCAGAGTCAGCATGAACTTATTCATCTTATCCATCATGCCCATTTCAGAAGCCGCAATCTGTTTTACGGCAACCGCACGGACTCCGGGGATGTCTTTATTAATGCTGTCGGCTATGGTTTCTACCGGACAGGCATTGCACAGGGCTCGAATGTCTATCGATGACACAAGCCCCTCCCTACCAGCAGCTTTTTGTAAGGTTTCTATAGGAACAAATATTTGATAGTCGTCATTCGAACCGGTCTCTTCTAATATACCGGTGACCGTTACACTCGTGCCATCAAGCGGGACCACGTCTCCCACTTTCAGATTCAAAATTTCTGCGGCGATCGCACCCACTATGGCCTGGTCTTTTCGTTCCAGGTACTTCCCCTGATTAACTCTCCACCATGTCTTTATTTTCATCTCCTCCTGTGGGTCTATGCCAACCACCATCACCGATGTGTTTCCAACTTTCGTATTGACATATAAAGCTGGAGCAATGGTAGCAATGTTTCCCTGGTCTTCTATATTAAATTTCTTCCGTATTTCACCATCGGCTATCTGCCTGATCTCCGGCAATTTATCTTCTGAAACATAGTTGTCGCCAACGGTTACCATGCCAAGACTTACGTCGCCCAACTTCATATCGAGATTGTTTATCGCCGGTACTACTGCCAGATTTGGCCCGTATTTCTCAAGCTGATTATAGATTCTCTCCTGGCCAGCGCGAGCAACCGTAAGTATGCCGACCACCGTCGCCGTTCCTATAACCACACCGAGAGTGGCGTACAAGACCCGTCGCTTCCTTCTAATCACGTCTTTCACGACCACCTGATATAGCTTCATCTTCTCTCCTTCCTGGTCTGTGTTCCCATAACGCCAGAATGTTAGCAGTCGACTGTGAATATATTATGAATTGAAAGTGAAAATCGGGTGAATCTCGGGGATTAAGCCTTTATTTGATGTTGAGCGCCTGTTCCAAATCCTCAAACAAGTCGTCGATGTTTTCCAGTCCAACCGATAACCGTAACAGGTCATCGCCAATGCCTATTTTCTTTCTATAATCGGCAGGCATAGAGGCATGGCTCATCGTTGATGGATGCTCCGCCAGCGAAGCGGCACCGCCCAGTGATTCGGCTACCTCAAAAACATTCAATCTTTTAAGAAATTTATTAGCTGATTCCTTTCCGCCGTGTAACTCAAAAGAAACCATCCCGCCGAAGCCCTTCATCTGCCTTCTGGCGATTTCATGGCCCGGATGAGTTTTAATGCCGGGGAAATATACTTTTCTGACCACCTTGTGTTTCTGAAGATATTCAGCTACAGCCGTGGCATTTTCCTCGTGTTTCATCATCCGTAGCGGCAACGTTTGAATTCCGCGCAGCACCAGCCAGCAGTCAAAAGGCGAGGCGCAGGTACCCATAGCATTTAGAAGAAATTGAACTCTATCGGATAATTCCGACGTAGTAGTGACCACGGCTCCGCCGACGACATCACAATGCCCGTTAAGGTATTTGGTAGTGGAATGGACAACCAAGTCAACCCCAAATTTGATAGGTTGAAGAAAATACGGCGTGGCAAAGGTGTTATCTATTACCGTCAATACTTTATGCTTTCTGGCTATATCCACCACCATCTCAATGTCGGTTATATTAAGCAACGGATTCGATGGTGTCTCCATCCATATCATTCTGGTATTTGGCTTTATGGCTTGTTCGAGGGACTGTTTGCTGTTCATTCTCAGAAAGGTGATTTCTAAGCCGAGCGCGGGCATTACGTCTCGAAAAAGCCTGTAAGTCCCTCCGTAGACGTCGTCGGCTGATATTAAATGGTCACCGGCCTTCAAAATGTGCACTATCGTTGTCTCGGCCGCCATCCCGGTAGCGAAAGCAAATCCCACCATTCCCCCTTCGAGCTGGGCCAGGGTATCCTCAAGAACTTTTCTGGTCGGATTGGCCGTTCGAGAATAATCGTAGCCTCTTGTCTTACCTACGTCCTCAAAGGCAAAGGTAGATGTCTGATATATAGGGGTCGAGACAGCACCGAAGGCCCTATCCGGCCTTTCCCCCGCGTGTATGGCCAACGTTTCAAACCTCATATTCCACCTCCGTCATAAAATTATTACAACCCCTGAAAAAGCCAGGTAGATATATAACGCTCGCCAGTATCAGGCAAAATGACCACAAGCAATTTCCCCTTGTTCTCCGGCCTTTTGGCAACTTCTAAAGCCGCCCAGGCGGCAGCGCCGGAAGAAATACCAGCGAGTATGCCCTCCTCCCTGGCTAACCTTCTGGCTGTGGCACCGGCATCATCGTTGGTTACTTTAACGATTTCATCCACCAGCTCAATTTTCAATACATCCGGAACAAAACCGGCACCTATACCCTGAATTTTATGAGGTCCCGGCTTCCCACCGGAAAGCACGGGCGAATCGGCAGGTTCGACAGCTACGGCCTTAAATGCTGGCTTCCTCTTTTTAATTATTTCAGCTACACCGGTTATAGTGCCTCCCGTACCGACACCGGCAACCAGTACGTCTATCCTGCCGTCGGTGTCCTTCCAAATTTCTTCGGCCGTGGTCCGACGATGTATTTCAGGGTTAGCCGGATTTTCAAATTGCTGCGGCATAAAGCAATTTATATTTTCGGCAACCAGCTGCTCTGCTTTCCGTATGGCCCCGGGCATTCCTTCCGACCCCGGCGTCAGCACCAGTTCGGCACCAAAGATGGAAAGAATATGCCGCCGTTCCACAGACATCGTTTCAGGCATAGTAAGTATCAGCCTATATCCACGCGAGGCACAGACAAAGGCCAGCGCAATACCAGTATTGCCGCTCGTAGGTTCTATTATCACCGTGTCCTTTTTAATCAGTCCCTGCTTTTCGGCAGCACTAATCATTGATACGGCGATTCGGTCTTTTACACTGCTGCACGGATTGAAGGATTCGAGCTTGGCTACAACTTCGGCCACCGTGCCTTCGGTCATACGATTTAACCTGACTAGAGGAGTGTTACCGATAAGCTCGGTTACGTTGTTAGCTATCTTCATCATTGGCTCATCTCCCTACTCTTTTTAAATATCATACATCACCACGTCCGATGCTTTCTTCTTTTGCGCCTCCAGCAGGTCCAACAATGTTTTAGACTCCAGAACTCCATCCATGGCCTTTTTTATTTCTATCCAGAGATCCCTCGTGGCACAAATTTGAGAGCGCTCACAAACCTTTGGGTCGTTAACACAATCCACCGGTGCCATGGATCCTTCCAGCAGTCCTACCACCTCGCTAAGTTTTATATCCTCGGGCAGTCTGGTCAACCTGACTCCTCCATGTGCCCCCCGCACACTAATGAGCATCCCGGCAGCAATCAGGGGAGCAATTATATGCTCAAGGTACAGAAGTGAGATGCGCTGCTGCCGGGCTATCTCTTTTAATGGAACCGGTAGCTTACCGTCACGCAATGCTAAATCGAGAAGCACCCTCACTCCATAGCGACTCCTGGTGGATAATTTCATTTTCTTAATTTAATGTATAGTATTATTATCAACATAGTCTAGAATATCATTAAAAGTATGTCAAGCTTGATCCTCAGTGCCATATTTTTACCTCACTTCCGTACTTGTAATAAGGTCAACAATCGCCTTCAAATTATTTGCATCCACTGACGAGTTGCATTATGATACTGACGTACCCGCACACTATGGACAACATATCTCTAATAAAAAAAGCGAAGGAGTACTTGCCTCCGGAGAAAGTGGCTCTGGTTACAGCCGCCTATGATTTTGCGTTGAAAGCTCATGAAGGGCAGGTGCGAAAGTCCGGAGACCCGTATCTGGACCATCCACTACAGACGGCAACCATG
>CAZJID010000001.1:0-78405 GCA_964545945.1 uncultured Dehalococcoidales bacterium | reverse complement strand
TTGACACAAAACAAAATTAAATTCGGCACCGACGGCTGGCGTGCCGTCATAGCCGAGGACTTCACTTTCGATGGCGTTCGGGCCTGCGCCCAGGGAGTAGCCGACTATTTAAAGCGGGCCAGGCTAGCCGACCGCGGACTGGTCATCGGCTATGATATGCGGTTTGCTTCCGAAGATTTCGCCGCAGCTGCCGCCGAGGTCATGGCCGCCAACAAAATTAAAGTCAATTTATGCTCCAAGGCGGCGCCGACGCCGGTCATAAGCTACACTGTAAAGAACACTAAATCCGCAGGGGGCATAATCATCACCGCCAGCCACAATCCGGCACGCTGGAATGGCTTCAAGGTGAAGGATGAACTGGGAGCCAGCGCTCCGTCCGAGGTGGTCTCGGAAGTAGAGAAGCATGCCAATGAAGCCCTCTCCAGCGGAAAGATACAGCGCGTTCCCCTGGCGGACGGCATAAAAGACAAGCTCATAAAATATTTGGACCCTGACCCGGAGTATTTCAAGCAGCTGGGGCGGCTTATCGAACTGGAGACAATACGCCACAGCCCGCTCAAGATTATCGACGACTCTATGTACGGAGCGGGCATAGGCTACTTCCGACAGCTTCTAAAAGGCGGCAAAATAGAGATCATATCGATTAACGGAGAGCGCAATCCCAGCTTCCCGGGAATAAACCCCGAGCCGATAGCCGTTAACCTGAAAAAGCTGTCGAAGGTTATTAAGGAACAAAAAGCCGATGTCGGTATAGCTAACGACGGCGATGCCGACCGGATAGGCATCGTCGATGAAAAAGGCAATTTCATAAACCAGCTGCAAGTGTTCGCCCTGCTGGTGCTTTATTTTCTTGAAGTCCGGGGCGAGAGGGGCGCCATTATAAAGACGCTTAGCGACACCATGATGATCGACCAGCTGGGCAAGCTCTTCAACGTGCCCGTCTATGAGACGCCGGTCGGCTTCAAGTATGTAGCGCCGTTAATGGTTGAGAAAAATGCCCTCATCGGCGGAGAGGAGAGCGGAGGCTATGGCTTTCGCGGGCACGTGCCAGAGCGCGACGGTATACTCGCCGGGCTGTATTTCCTCGACTTTATGATAAAAACCGGCAAGACGCCGTCTCAATTACTGGAGTACCTTTTCAGCAAGGTCGGCCCGCATTATTACGACAGAATCGACGTTCATATCGATGAGAAGAACCGTCAAAAATACACTGACCGGATTAAAACGAATAAACCCGAGTCCATAGCAGGTGGCAAAGTAGCCAGGGTCGATACCACCGATGGCTTCCGGTATATTTTATCGGACAATTCGTGGCTGCTCATCCGCTTTTCCGGCACCGAGCCGCTCATCCGAATCTATGCGGAAAGCAGCACGGAGAAGCAGGTACAGAGCCTGCTCGACAGCGGCAAAAAACTTCTGGGAATCTAGATATGGTTAATCTTGACGACATTCAGACTTACGAGCGGCTGGACCCGGAAAACATGCGGCAGCACCTGCAAGGGCTGCCCAAGCAGTGCCGAGATGCCTGGAATAGGGCTAAAAAATTCGAGTTGCCCAAAGACTATACCACCGTGGACAAAGTGGTGGTAACGGGTATGGGCGGCTCGGCGATAGGCGGCGATTTAGTCCGCAGCCTGTTCGAGGCGCAAAAGAAAACGATTATCTTCGTTAACCGCGAATACGGCCTGCCGGCCTTCGTCGACGATAAGACACTGGTTATCGCCTCTAGCTACTCGGGAAATACTGAGGAAACGCTATCCGCCTTTTCCCAGTCTCTGGAGAAGAAATGTAAAAAGCTGGCCGTTACCACCGGCGGAAAGCTTAAACCGATGGCGGAAAAAGCCGGAGTACCGGTATTTACCATAGATTATGTCGGCCAGCCAAGGGCGGCACTGGGCTACGGTTTCATGTCGTTAATAGCTTTCCTGCAGACGCTGGGGCTTGTCAAAGACCAGACTGTCGAGGTCGAGGGGATGATTAAAGACCTGGAGAAGCAGCTGGCAGAGCTCAAGGAGACCGTGCCCACCGGCTCAAACCGGGCCAAACAGCTGGCTGGAAAGTTGTCCGGTAAGATAGCCGTCATCTACGGTGCGGGTATCCTGTCGCAGGTGGCACATCGCTGGAAGACGCAGATGAACGAGAACGGCAAAGCCTGCGCCTTTTATGAGATATTTTCTGAGCTCAACCACAATGCCGTGGTCGGCTACCAGTTCCCGCAGAAGTTGACATCTGAAATATATGTGGTAATGCTGCGCTGCCCTGCGCTGCATCATCGGATATTGCTTCGCTACAAGATAACCGGTGACATGCTGGCACAGAGCGGCATCGGTTACGAAATCATTGACAGCCGCGGCAAAAGCGAATTGAGCCAGATGATGAGCCTGATTTACCTGGGCGACTGGGTCAGCCTCTATCTGGCAATGCTCAACGAGACCGACCCTACGCCGGTCAAAATTATCGAGTACCTGAAGAAACGGCTGAGCGAAGAGAAATAGGGTTAAATCCAGTAGTTGAAAGGAGGTGAGAGCGATGACCGCTATAATGTATTTTCGATTTACCTGAGTTTGAGCCAGATGGCTCGGTGCAAGTTGTGCATCGGTCATTTGCTCGAAAGACCTCCGTTTATGCAACATCGGGAGGTTAATGGCTGCTTAGTAAATTTTAGAAACCGCCTCCCGAAGCGATGGTTCGGAGTGTCTCGGCCCATCGCTTTTTTATTTAACAAAAAATATACAAGTAAGGAGACATAATTGAAACAGAAAGTATTTCTTATCCAATCGGAGGGGCTGGGCAGGGGAGACGACCAGCTCGGTTCGATGCTAATGACAAATTTTCTCAGATTGCTCGGTGAAAACGAAGACAAACCGGGCAGCATGGTGTTCTGGAATACCGGTGTACGCCTTTTATGCGATGGCTCTCCGGTGTTGAACCGTTTGAAGCTGCTTGAAGAACAGGGCGTGGAATTGCTGGCCTGCGCCACCTGCCTAGAACATTTCGAGCTGACGGATAAGCTGGCGGTGGGCAAGCCGACGAATATGATGAAATCGATTCAATCAATGCTGGGCAGCGACATCATCAGTCTATAGATTGAGTAGCAAATGGTATCTCAACAATGAGGTACTACATACGCAAGCTTTATCGCTTGGTATACTGAGGCGCTTTGCGGGCGCGTTTGAGACCGTACTTCTTGCGTTCTTTCACGCGGGCGTCGCGGGTAAGCAGACCCTCCTGACGCAGCAGGGACCTGAATTGCTCGTTGGTCGCCACCAAAGCTCTGGCAATGCCGTGCCTGACAGCTTCGGCCTGTCCGGTAACGCCGCCGCCGGTCACTTTAACTTCAACATTGTACTTACCGATGGTGTCCGTAGCTTTGAAAGGCTGCTCAATGGTGCGACGATGCTCCAGACGAGGGAAAAAGTCTTCGTAAGGCTTGCCGTTGACCGTAATCTGTCCTTTGCCTGAGAATAGCTTCACCTGCGCAATAGCGCACTTGCGTTTGCCTGTGCCGCGGTCGTATGTCTGAGTAGTCACGAGATTCAACTCCCCTTTGCAGTCGTTTTTGTTCCGGCGGCAACCTGGGCCTGATGCGGATGGCTATCACCGGTATAAACTTTGAGCTTCTTATACATGGCTCTACCCAGCCGGTTATGCGGTAACATGCCCTTGACGGCATGCTCGATAACTCTGGTAGGGTGAGCAGCCATTAACTCTTCATAGGTCTCAGCTTTAATTCCGCCCGGATATCCCGAATGCCGGTAGTAAGTTTTTTGCTTCGGCTTCTTTCCGGTTACTTTAACTTTGGTAGCATTCAGTACGATGACAAAATCACCGGTATCCATATGCGGAGTGTATGTAGGCTTATGCTTGCCCATGAGCAAGTTGGCCACCTGAGTCGCCAGCTTGCCCAGTGTCTGTCCCGAGGCATCGATAACATGCCACCGGCGCTCGATATCTTTAGCTTTTACAGAATATGTCTTCATATTGCCAGCTCCAGATTACTCGGATAATTAACTTTCGTCAAACACAGGCCGTAAGCGGGCGCCGTCGGTCCGGCCAGTCCCACTTCTCTGGTATCCATAATCTGACGAAATTCATCAAGCCCCACTTTACCTAAACCTACTCTGATGAGCAGGCCGATAGTGTTTCGGACCTGGTGGGGAAGAAATGAATTAGCTATCATATTATATGTAACTACATCGCCGTGCTTAGCTACATTAGCCCTGTGTACTGTGCGCACGGTGCTTCCCAGCTTTCCCAGAGCCGCAGCAAAGCTGGCGAAATCATGTTCGCCTTCAAGAAATTCACATGCTTTATTCATAATTCTCGTATTCAATTTCCTCGGCATAAAATAAACAAAGCCCTCCAGCAAAGGAGACCGGGTCGAGCTATTCAATATACGATAGTCATACTCCCGGCTCACGGCATCACGCCTGACGTTAAAATCCATATCCACTTTACAGGCGCCTTTGACCGCAATATCCATGGGCAGATAGTAGTTTAAAGCTCTGATAAAAACCCGCGGAGTTAAGCTCGATTTGGTCCGGAAGCTAACTACCTGGCCTCTGGCATGTACGCCGGTATCCGTCCGGCTGGCGGCCATTACACGGCTACTCTCTCCGGTAACCTTCCGTATAGCGCTTTCCAGCTCGGCCTGAATTGTCGGCAAGCCGGCCTGCAACTGAAAGCCGCAGTAATTTCTACCGTCGTACTCCACCACCAAAACAACTTTGTTAACACTGTTAAAGAGCTTAACCAACAGGGTTTATTCTTATTCTACCATCTGAATTTGGGCCAGCCGCGCGCCGTCACCGACCCGCCGTCCCATCTTAACTACCCTGGTATAACCACCGGCACGCTCTGCATATCTCGGTGCCAGTTCTGTGAAAATCTTATCAACAAGTTTGGTATCGGTAACAAAAGCCAGAGCCCGCCGTCTGGAGGCCAAACTGCCTTCTTTCCCCAGTGTAATCATTTTTTCGGCCAGCCCTCTGATTTCTTTTGCCTTGGCCTCGGTAGTAATAACTTTCTCGTATTTAACCAGATCGGCTACCAGGTTACGGTAAAGTGCCCAGCGATGCGCCGTGGGCCGGCTTAGTTTTCGTCCGGCTATGCGATGTCTCAATCTTCAGCCTTTCCTTCCAGATTTTCAGTATTTTCCTCTTCCTCAGATGCTTCAGCCTTGCCCTTCTTCTCTTTTTTCTCTTTAGCCTCAGGGATGAACGGCAGGTCAAGACGTTTAAGGGCGGCTTCAACCTCTTCTCTGGACTTGGCGCCAAAGCCGGCCAGCGCACACAGCCCGTCCAGGCCCTTTTCCAAAATCTGGCCCAACGTAGTTACGCCGCCTCTTCTCAGGCTGTTATAGGTATGTGTGGATAAATTCAACTGGTCCAAAGGCATCAAGTACTGCTCGGGAGGAATCAGCCTTTGCCAGACTATTTCGGCTCCCTCTTTTGTTATAGCTTTAGCCAGCTCGCGGAAGCAGCCGAACTGCTCTATAAGGATAGCCGCGCTCTGGCTAACCGCCTCTATCGGAGATATGGTGCCGTCGGTCCAGACCTCGACTAGAAGTTTTTCCTGATTGCTTACCTCCCGAAGGCTGCTGGTCTCTACCGAGTAATTAACTTTGCGTACCGGCGTGAAAATGGCATCTATAGGAATTGCCCCGATAGGCAGGCTATCGCTGGAACTGGCAGGTACATATCCTCGGCCTATCTCGACATTGAATTCTACATCCAGCTTGGCATCGGGTGCGTCCAGAGTGGCGAGGTAGAGCTCGGGGTTAGCGATCTCGAAATCCGACGACGGTTGAATGTCTCCGGCCTTAATCTGACCTTCTCCATTAGCCTCTAACCTCAATTTTCCGGAGCGCTGGGCAAGATGGCGCAGCCGCATCGCCTTAACGTTAAGCAGGAAATCTATGGTATCCTCTTTAACGTGAGGGATGGTTGAAAATTCATGCTGGACACCCTCAATCATGGCCCAGGTTACGGCGGCACCGGGCAGCGAACTGAGAAGCACCCGGCGTAAGGCATTACCCAGCGTAACGCCAAAGCCTTTCTCCACGGGTTCGGCGATGAAACGCCCGTAGGTTTCGTTGCCTTCAATACATTCTACTTTTGGTAGTGCTAAGCCAGCCAATGGGCCTCCTTAACGAGAATAGTACTCAACGATAGCTTTCTCATCGAATTTAACTTCGATATCTTCAGGTGTGGGTAGATTAACAATTTGACCCGCCATTTTCTGTTTATCTAAAGACAGCCACCCGGGAATTGTCCTGCCCTCGATCTCCTCCACCAGTGTTTTGTAGTATTCAGACTTGGTGCTGTGCTCACGCCAAGTAATAAGGTCGCCGGGCTTTATCAGACAAGAAGGTATATCAGTCTTGCGGCCGTTCAAAAGAAAGTGGCCGTGGCGTACCAGCTGTCTGGCCTGAGCACGTGAGCTGGCAAAACCAAATCTGAAGACTACGTTATCTAACCGTCTCTCCAGCAAAATTAAAAGATTTTCTCCGGTAATACCCTGTATTCTTTCCGCCTCGGCAAAAAACTTACGAAACTGTCTCTCCATAAGTCCGTAGGAATAGCGGGCCCGCTGTTTTTCCTGGAGCTGAAGCCCGCGGTCAGACTTTTTGGGTCGGCGTCTACTTGTGCCACTATAACCGGGGGGAACATTCCGGCGCTCAAAAGCGCACTTGGAGGTAAAACACCTGTCCCCCTTCAGCATCAGTTTATCGCCAAAACGACGGCATATGCGGCATTTAGCGTCAATGTAACGTGCCATTTTTAGACTCGCCTTCTCTTTCGAGGCCGGCAACCATTATGCGGAACAGGGGTGACATCCTTAATGCCGGTTACTAAAATCCCGGAGGCCTGAATAGCTCTGATGGCGGCTTCCCGGCCGCTACCGGGCCCCCTGACAAAAACCTCGACCTGGCGCAAACCGTGTTCCTTGGCTTTCTGAGCTGCTCCCTGCGCTGCCATCTGAGCTGCATAGGGGGTACCCTTTCGAGAGCCCTTGAAACCCGCAGTCCCGGAGCTGCCCCAGGCAATAACCGCACCTTTCTGGTCGGTAAGAGTGATGATAGTGTTGTTAAAAGAAGACTGGATAAAAGCCTTGCCTTCTGCTACCTGCTTGCGTTCCCGCCTTCTTACTCCGGTTCTCTTCTTCTTGGGCATATTTTATCATCACTCCTTTATTTCTTAGTGGCTCCGCGTCTTTGTCCGCGGCCGGCAACCGTCTTGCGCAGCCCGCGCTTGGTGCGGGCGTTGGTTCGCGTCCGCTGTCCCCGTGCCGGCAATCCGCGACGATGCCTCAAACCACGGTAACTGCCGATTTCAATAAGCCGTTTAATATTAAAATTAACTTCCTTACGAAGCGTGCCTTCCACTTTGTATTCTTTATCTATAACCTCACGTATACGATTGACGTCTTGCTCGCTGAGATCCTTGACCCTGGTATCGGGATTCACGCCGCTGGAAACCAAAATCTTTTTACTTGAATGAGGACCTATGCCATAGATATACTGCAAAGAGACCTCTACTCTTTTTTCTTTCGGAATGTCCACACCGGCTATACGTGCCATATTATTACTCCTGCATTATCCCTGGCGCTGCTTATGTTTTGGATTCTGGCAAATAACCCGAACCACTCCACGGCGCCTGATAATCTTGCATTTATCACATCGACGTTTAACAGAAGAGCGTACTTTCATTTAAATCACCTTAAAGCAAAAAACCCCATAATAATAAACTTTGTTGCTGCTTATGTCAACACGGCTATTTGAACCTATACGTAATTCTTCCACGACTTAAATCATACGGTGAAAGCTCCACCAGTACTTTATCCGCCGGTAATATTCTAATGTAATGCTTTCTCATTTTTCCCGATATATGAGCCAATACTTCATGCCCATTTGCCAATTCCACGCGAAAGGTGGCATTTGGTAACGACTCGATAACTATACCTTCAACCTCTATTGCTTCTTTCTTAGGCATACCGTACTTCTATATTATAACTGAGTCAGTATCTCTGCTTCATCTTCATTGATAGCGATTGTATGTTCAAAATGGGCAGCCAGACTCCCGTCCGCAGTCAGCACCGTCCATTTGTTACCTGCCACCCGCGTCCGCCAATCTCCGATAGTCACCATCGGCTCAATTGCCAGAGTCATGCCTTTACGCAGAACCGGTCCTTCGCCGGCCGGACCGAAATTAGGCACCAGCGGGTCTTCATGGAGGTCCCTACCGACTCCGTGTCCCGAATATTCCCTGACCACGGAAAACCCTCTGGCCTCAACGAAGCTCTGGATAGCCGACGAAACATCACCCAGGCGAGCGCCGTCCCGTGCTTCTTTTATACCGACCATCAGGGCAGCTTCGGTGACCGACACCAGTTCCTGAGCTTCCGGGCTGATTTTGCCGACTCCAACTGTTATGGCCCCATCGCCGTGGAAGCCGTTAAGGATAGCACCGAAGTCGAGCGATACGATATCGCCGTCATTCAACTGCCGTTCTCCCGGAATACCGTGTACAATCTCGTCATTAACCGAAACACACAGAGATGCCGGGAAGCCTCTGTAACCCTTAAAAGAAGCTTTGGCTCCGTATTTCTTCAGTTCGCCTACCGCCACTGAATCAAGGTGACCAGTGGTAATTCCTGGTTTTACCTCTTCTGCCAGTTTTTGTAAAGTATTTGCCACTATTTTCCCAGCCTTACGCATAATAGCCACTTCTTCCGGTGATTTGATCACGGTCATTTAGGTTTCACCGGCCCGCGTCCAGGACATTGATTATATCCCGGGATACTTGCTTGATATCCTGATTACCATCTATAGCCGCCAGCTTACCGGCTGCCTTGTAATAATCCAGCAAAGGGGTCGTCTGAGCAAAATATACTTTAAGCCGCTCTCGTATGGTCTCCTCTTTGTCATCCGACCGTTGATATAGCTCACCGCCGCATTTATCACACACACCGGCGACTTTGGGCGGCGAATTGACCTCATGATAGGGCGTCTGACACTTCCGGCAAATCCAGCGTCCGGTAAGACGCTTTAACAGCGCTTCTTCCGGCACCTCGATATAGACCGCCTTATCTATAGCGTTGCCGCGTTCTGCCATCATCTTATCCAGTGCCCTGGCTTGCTCCATAGTACGGGGAAAGCCATCGAAAACGCACCCGTTCTTGCAGTCGGGCTCGTTCAGCCGCTCCGAAATCAGCTTAATAGTCAATTCATCGGGGACCAGTGTACCCTTGTTCATATAGGCGCTGACCGACTTGCCCAGCTCAGTTCCTTTCTCAACCGCCTGCCTGAAGAGGTCACCGGAAGCTATATGAGCCACACCCAGATTTTCCGCAATCACGGCTGCCTGAGTACCTTTGCCCGCTCCCGGAGCACCGAGAAAAACTAAGAACATTTTTCCTACTACTTCAAGAAACCTTCATAACGACGCATTGTCAGCTGGGCTTCGACCTGTTTCATCGTATCCAGCGCCACACCTACCACGATTAGAATGCCCGTGCTGGACAAAGTCAATACAGCAACATTCGTAACCGACCTAACCAGAAACGGCAATATCGCCACAAAGGCCAGAAATAGCGCGCCACCCCAAGTTATTCGGTTGATAACTCTATTAAGATAGTCGGTCGTAGGTTTTCCGGGACGTACACCGGGTATGAAGCCGCCCTGGCGCTGTAAAGTCCGCGACAGGTCCATCTGCTCGAATATAACCATGGTATAGAAGAATGTAAAAGCTACAACCATAAAGAAATAAATGACCCAGTAAAAGAGGCCTATCGGAAGAGCCGTACTTGGATTGAACCACGTTTGAATGGTGTTGGCAAAGTTGGGAGGTTCGCCTGCGGGAGCGGCGAAATAACTGGCTATGGTTCCCGGAAAAATCATGAGTGACAGGGCAAAGATAAGCGGTATCATTCCGGCGGTATTTACCCGGAGAGGAATATGGGTGGCGCCGCTCTGGCGGTACATACGTGCACCGCGGAAAGCAGTTCGAGCGTATTGGACCGGAATCCGGCGATGACCCTCCGTAAATATAACTATAAGCGCCACCGTAGCCAGGCCAACGATACCAAAGACAAGCAGGCCAAGTATATTCTCCCTGGCTATAGTAGCCCGGCCTATCATTTCCGGTAAGCCGGCTACGATTCCACCGAATATAATAATAGACACACCATTTCCAATGCCCCGTTCAGTAATCAGTTCGCCGAGCCAGACTAGAAAGACAGTGCCCGCTGTCATGGATAATATTATAGCCAGCGTCGGTAAGGCTGCAGCTTCAGCAACGGCGCCCTGGCTGCGCATCAGTGCCAGCTGAGCGTATCCCTGAAGAGCTGCCAGCGGTATGGTCAGCCAGTGTGTAAATTGGTTGATCCTGTTTGTGCCGGATTCCCCTTCTTGAGATAAATTCCGTAGAGCCGGAACAACCGGGACCAGCAATTGCATAACGATTGAAGCTGTAATATAGGGGTAAACTCCCATGGCCGCCACGCTGAAGTTTCTCATGGCCCCGCCGCTGAACAGGTCAAGCATACCCAGCAGCTGGTTCCGGTCAAACAGCTCCTGCAAGGCGGTAATATCAACGCCCGGAAGCGGAACATGCGCTATAAACCGGAAAACAACCAGCATGCCTATAGTGAAAAGTAAACGCCGCCGCAGGTCGGGAAGAGAAAAGGCATCATATAAGGCCTGGATAAGGCGGGGCCTTCCACTTACTTGCTGCACTTAAATTGCCTCCACTTTACCGCCAGCCGCTGTAATCTTTTTTTCGGCAGCAGCCGAGAACTTATTTGCCTTTACTACTAAAGGACGGTCAATGTCGCCGCTGCCAAGAACCTTAATTGGATATTTGAAAGACCTGATAATCCCGTTCTCGAATAACTCTTTCGGCGTAATTTCCGAGTTTGCTGAAAATGAATTAAGCTCTCCCACGTTAACCAGGCTATACTCGGTCTTAAAGATATTAACGAACCCGCGCTTTCTGGGCAGACGCTTTACCAGAGGAAGCTGTCCGCCTTCAAAACCGAGACGGACCCCACCACCGGCGCGCGATTTCTGTCCTTTACAGCCTTTTCCCGAATAGGAACCATGGCCGCTGCCGTCACCGCGGCCAACTCGCTTTCTTTTATGCGTAGCACCCGCCGGTGGTTTAAGGTTATGCTGCTGCATTGTCTATCACTTCCACTTTAACTAAATGACTGACCTTACGAATCATACCTCTAACGGAAGGTGAATCTTGCTGTTCCACCGTCTCATTAAGCCGGTGAAAGCCCAGTGCTCTAATAGTCCGTTTTTGGTCGGCAGAAAATCCGATGCCGCTCTTTACCCATTTAATGCGAAATTTATTCATCCAGGACCGCCTCCTTGACCTCGATCTCAGCTTTGCGCCTGGCTACCGCTGTTTCGGGGTTTTCCAGATTGGCCAGACCCATCACTGTAGCCCTGACAACATTTACAGGATTGGAGCTACCTAGAGACTTGGTAAGGATATCCTTTACACCCGCAGCCTCGAGCACAGCTCGAACACTACCGCCGGCGATAACTCCGGTCCCGGGCACTGCCGGCTTAAGCAACACTTTCGCCGCGCCTGACTTAGATACGATCTCATGAGGTATGGTGGTCCCCGACATCGTTATTTTATACAGGTCTTTTCGAGCCACAACGCCGGCCTTGCGAATCGCCTCTGGTACTTCCTTAGCCTTACCTAGACCGACCCCCACATGTCCATTGCCGTCCCCGACAACCACCAGCGCCCTGAATCGAAGACGCTTACCTCCTTTGACAACCTTGGTTATTCTATTAAGCGATACCAGTTTCTCGTTGAGCTCAAGCTCAGTGGCATCTACGTGTATTCTTTCCCTGATTAACTTATTAATCGCTTTCATTTACAAACCTCAAAAATCCAGACCAGTTTTCCTGGCAGCTTCCGCCAGGGCTTTAACCCGCCCGTGATATTTATAGCCGCCTCTGTCGAAAGCTATCTGTTTAATTTTCTTTTCCAGAGCGCGCTGGGCTATCAGTGTACCAACCAGTCCTGCAATCTCCGCCTTTTTCTTGCCTGCGATTTTGGACTTTATGTCGGTGTCCAGACTGCTGGCCGAGACCAGTGTATGGCCGGTGGAATCATCAATAATCTGAGCATGAATATTATTCAAGCTGCGGAAAACGCAGAGACGAGGCCTGGTGCCAGTGCCGGTTACCCTTGCCCTGACCCGCAGATGCCTGCTTATCCGCGATACTCTTGTACCAGTCTTTACCACCAATGTCACTATCCTTTCAGTGCCGCTTTACCAGCTTTGCCCGGTTTCAGCCTAAGTCTCTCGCCGGCATACTTTACCCCTTTGCCTTTATACGAGTCCACAGGTCTTATAGCTCTGATTTGAGCCGCGGTCTCGCCTACGAGTTCCTTGTTAATACCTATGATTCGAAGCTTGTTCGTGCCGTCGACATTAATCTCGACCCCCTCAGGAGGAGTGTATTCTACCGGATGGCTGAAACCGATTTGCAGCGAAATTTTATTGCCGGCTTTTTGTGCCCGGTAGCCGACGCCACTAAGTTCCAGAACCTTTTCAAACCCCTTGGTTACACCCTCAACCATGTTGGCCAAAAGACTACGCGTTAAACCATGTAGAGCGCGGTGATTTCTATTGTCGGAAGGCCGGGACACCGTTAAGGTACCGTCCTTTAAAGCAATAGAAATATCAGGGTGAAATACACGTACCAGCTTTCCCTTGGTGCCCTCCACAGTCACTTCATTGCCCTTAATGTCAACCTTGACACCCTGTGGCACAGGTATCGGCATCAGTCCTACGCGAGACACTAACTATTCTCCCAAGGTTTATTTACCATATGTAACATAATAGCTCACCACCGATGTTCTTGTGCCACGCCTCCTGGCCGGTCATTACTCCCTTGGATGTGGACAGGATAGAAACACCGAGTCCGCCATAGACGCGGGGAACCTCATGACTGCCAACATATAACCTTAACCCCGGTTTGCTGGCCCTTTCCAGGCCGGCAATGGCAGGCCGTCCGTTGATATATTTCAAAGATATCTTAATTATCCGCTGGGGCTTGGCCTTAAGAACTGTATAGTCCGTTATAAATCCCTCATCTTTAAGTATTTTGGCAATAGATAGCTTAATTTTCGAAGCAGGCATCTGCACGCTGTCATGATGCGCCATGGCTGCATTTCGAATTCGAGTCAACATATCAGCTATCGGGTCAGTAACCATTAATTCATGCCTCCAGCACTTTCAATCACCAGCTCGATTTTCTAACTCCCGGGATTTCGCCTTTTAAAGCCAACTGCCGAAAGCAAATACGGCACAAACCGAACTTCCGTATGTAAGCGCGCGGTCTACCGCACAATTTGCACCGGCTGCGATGCTGCACCCTGTATTTCGGAGACCTCTGTGATTTTAAGATCTTAGATAACTTCGCCATGTCTGAATCAACCTAACTCTTTCTAAAAGGCATACCGAGTGACTCGAGCAAGCCTCTGCCTTCCTCATTGTTGTTCGCGGTGGTAACTATAACTATTTCTAAACCTCGCAGCTTATCCACTTTATCGTAGTCGATCTCGGGGAAAACTATCTGTTCTTTCATTCCCAGGGTGTAGTTGCCTTGCCCATCGAAAGAATCACGAGGTACTCCTTGAAAGTCTCTTATCCTGGCTAAAACAACGCTCACGAGTTTGTCGAAGAAATCATACATTCGTCCGCCTCTCAGTATCACCGAAATGCCTATAGGCATGCCTGCCCTGAGCTTAAAAGCTGCAATAGATTTCTTGGCCCGTGTGATAACCGGATGCTGTCCTGTAATAGCCGCCAGGTCTTTTTCAGCACTTTCCAGGGCCTTTGCGTTTTGTATGGCTTCGCCCAAGCCGATATTCAGCACGATTTTACTGAGTCGCGGTACCTGCATCACATTCTTATAGCCGAACTTACTCATCAGCTCGGGTACCACTTCTTTGTTATATCTTTCCTTTAAACGCGATACTGCCAAGATACACCTTCAATTAATCTATAACTTCATCGCAGGCACGGCAGATCCTTGCTTTTCTACCGTCACTAAGAACACGAAAACCCACCCTTGTCGGCTGGTTACATTTACCGCAGATAAACATTACATTAGATACGTTTACCGGCGCTTCCAGCTCGATAATGCCGGCCTGCCTGGCCTGACCTTTAGCCTTGGAGTGCCGTTTAATCATATTAAGGCCTTCCACTATAACCTTCTTTTCTTTGGGTAAAGCCCTGCGCACCTTGCCCTTCTTTCCCCTATCCTTGCCCACTATAATCAGAACTGTATCGTTTTTCCTAATCTTCATTTCACAGAACCTCAGGAGCCAGAGATATTATCTTCATAAAATTTTTGTCACGGAGCTCTCTAGCTACCGGACCGAAAATACGCGTTCCCTTTGGATTGTTTTTATCGTCCAGTATAACCGCAGCATTGTCATCAAATCTGATATAAGAGCCATCGCGGCGATGATGCTGCTTGGCTATACGCACCACCACTGCTCTCACAACTTCGCCCTTTTTAACCACGCCTCCAGGTATAGCTCGCTTGACCGTGCCGACGATGACATCGCCTACGGTAGCATATCGCCTTCTAGTACCGCCGGGCACGTTGATACACATTATCTGCCGCGCCCCTGTGTTATCGGCTATTTTTAGTCTGGTATAAGACTGTATCATTATCTCTATTCCCGAGCGAATTTAGATTAGTTCCGCCGGCTCCTTCTCAGCCACTTCATGCCTGGCTATAGTCTGAACCACACGCCAGCGCTTGTCCTTAGATAAAGGACGGGTCTCAACAATTTTAACCACGTCACCGACTTTACAGGTATTAGTGGCATCATGAGCCTTGAAGTTCGAGGTATGCCTGACTACTTTCTTGTAAAGAGGGTGACGCCTTAAGCTTTCCACTACCACCACAACCGTTTTGTCCATCTTATCGCTTATTACGGTGCCAATTCGCGTTTTTCTTTTCTCTTTCATAAGCTATCTTATGCCTAGCTCCCTCTCTTTTATAATCGTCTCCATTCTGGCGATTCTCTTTTTAACTCTCGGCAGTTCACGATGATTGGCCAGTTGCCTGGTAGACAATCGTATTCTTATATTTATTAGCTCCTGGCGACTTTCACCCAACCGCTTCAGTAATTCGGCATCGCCTAAAGCGCGTATTTCATCGAGTTTCAACTTTTTACCTCTTCTGTAACTGTCTCTCTGGCTACAAACCGGGCGGCAATAGGAAGCTTATAGGCAGCCAGATGCAATGCTTCCTTGGCCATATCCTGTTTTATACCTCCTATTTCAAACAGCATCCTTCCCGGCCTGACCACGGCTACCCAGTGGTCGGGAGCGCCCTTGCCGCTGCCCATTCGGGTCTCGGCGGGTTTTTTAGTCACGGGCTTATCCGGAAAAACGCGAATCCACATCTGGCCGCCACGGCGCAGATAACGTACAATCACACGGCGGGCAGCTTCAATTTGCCTGGAGGTCAGCCATGCCGCTTCCTGAGCCTGTAGCCCGAACTCACCGAAAACAATTGTATTTCCGGAATGGGCTTGGCCTCTCCTCTGCCCTCGATGAGTTTTACGATACTTCACTCGTTTCGGCTGTAGCACTTTCTCTCCTTACTTCAGGATAAATATGTCCCTTGTAGACCCATACCTTAACTCCGATATTGCCCAGAGTCGTACGGGCTTCGGCAAAACCATAGTCTATATCAGCGGTAAGCGTATGCAACGGTAGCTGGCCCTGAAGGGTGGTTTCACGGCGGGCGATTTCATTGCCGCCCAACCTTCCGGCACAGCTTATTTTCACTCCTTTGGCACCGGCTTGCATAGTCCGGAAAGCTGCCTGTTTCATAGCCCTCCGGAAAGCCATCCGGCGCTCGAGCTGGTCAGCCACGTTCCTAGCCACCAGGCGAGCTTCCAGCTCAGGTTGCTCGACTTCTTTTATCGATAACCGGACTCTCTTGCCGGCGAGTTCTTCCAGGTATGACCGCAGCTCTTCGGCGCGCTGCCCGCCTCGGCCGATGACAATACCCGGGCGCGAGGAGTACAAAGTCACCAGAATTTCATTACCCTGATGGTCTATTTCAGTCCTGGCAACACCGCCGTCGGCGCATCTCTCATCTATGGCTCCGCGCAATTTCAAATCTTCGTGAAGAAGCTCGGCGTAATGCTTGACATCGAACCATTTAGCCTTCCAACCCCTGATGACACCGATTCGAAAACCGTAAGGGTGAACCTTATGTCCCACTTTGCTCTTCCTCCTCGGCAACAAAAACATTTATATGGGTGCTGCGCTTTAAAATTGGATTAACCCGACCCCGAGCCTGTGCCCGGAATCTCTTGAACGTATGTCCCTCATTGGCGAATATGTCGGTTATTTTCAGTTCCGCGGGTTCCATCTGGAAATTGTTTTCCGCATTCGCCGCAGCCGATTTTATTGTCTTCGACACAGCCTGTACCGCTATTGTCGGTGGCAGAAACCGCAGAATGGTCAAAGCCTCATCGACTCTCTTGCCACGAACCATGTCCACGATGAGCTTGACCTTACGGGACGAAACACGAACATCCTTAGATACAGCTGATACTTTCATCGTTTATGTCGCTTCCGGTTTCTTCGGGGCGGTAGTCACCTGGGCTTTGCTCACATGACCCCGGAACGTCCGGGTTATAGCGAATTCGCCCAGTTTATGCCCTACCATGTTCTCGGTGATAAATATAGGTACGTGTCGCCGGCCATCATGTACGCCGATGGTATGACCTATCATCTCCGGTAATACGGTAGAGGCACGCGACCAGGTCTTTATAACTACCTTCTCGCCGGAGCTATTAAGGTTCAATATCTTCTTGAGTAACTTGGCGTCACAATAAGGACCTTTTTTCGATGACCGTGACATCTATTTCTTCCCTCTCGATTACCTTCCTATACTATTTCCGCCTCTTGACGATAAATCTGTCCGAAGCCTTATTAATGCGCGTCCTATGGCCAAGTGCCGGTTTCCCCCACGGAGTGCTGGGCGCCATTCCTCTGGGGGATCTACCTTCTCCACCGCCGTGCGGATGGTCACGCGGCGTCATGGCAGACCCGCGAACTTGAGGCCTCCGTCCCAGCAATCTGATTCGCCCGGCCTTGCCAGACCGTACACCCTGGTGTTCGACGTTTCCTATTTGCCCTATGGTCGCCACACAATTGCTCATAAAGCGCCGCACTTCACCCGAAGGCAGGCGTACCAGTGAATATTTGCCCTCTTTGCCCAAAAGCTGCGCGGCCGTACCGGCACTGCGCACTATCTGGCCGCCCTTGCCAGGTTCGAATTCTAGATTATGAATCAAAGTGCCGTCGGGAATAGCGCTTAAAGGCAGCGTATTGCCCGGCTTTATGTCAGCACCTTCTCCTGCCATTATAACGTCACCCACATTAAGACCCAGAGGTGCAAGAATATACCGTTTCTCGCCATCGACGTAATGAATAAGCGCAATACGGGCCGAGCGGTTCGGGTCATATTCGATAGAAGCTACTTTTCCCTGAACGCCGGTTTTATCGCGCTTAAAGTCGATTATCCGTAATCTGCGTTTTGCCCCACCACCCCGGTGCCGAACGGTTACCACGCCTCTATTGTTGCGGCCGGCTTTTTTCTTTATCGGCAGCAATAGCGACCTCTCAGGGGTCGGCCTGGTTATCTCTTCAAAAGAGGGACTAACCATGCCCCGTCTGCCGGGTGATGTCGGGCGATATGTTTTAAGTGCCAAATTATGCCTCCCCTAAATCTAGGGATGTCTCCTTTGCCATCGCGTCTTTTTCAGAAGTTTGCGATGCTTGTGCTTGGCCATCTTCTTTTTACGTTTTTTAATTACTGAGCCCAATTCAATTCCTCTACTTAAATTAAACTCCCTCGAAGAACTCTATCTTATCTCCCGGCGCCAGCGTAACAATCGCCTTTTTCCAAACAGGTGTCAGTACTTCTCGCCGGCCTATTCTCGTCACTTTCCCTGGTACACTCATAACCGTTACTTTGACCACACTGACCTTGAAAGCTTCTTCCACAGCCTCCTTAACCTGCTGCTTGTTGGCCGCTTTCGCCACTTCGAAGGCGTACTTGTTTCGCTCTTTCATAATGGTAGCCTTCTCAGTGATTAAAGGCCTTTTTACTACTTGATAAGGATGCATGGTTTAGCCTTTTTCAGGCCACAGCCTCCCCAACTGACTTTTCGCCCCAGATTTCTTCAACCTTCCGAATAGCATCGACATCCATCAGTATAACTTTATAGGTCAACAATTCAGCGACATTGAGCAAAGATGCCGGAATCGTTTTAACACCGGCCAGATTACCCGCCGATATAAACAGATTGGCCTGGGCTTCGGCAGGGGCGATGATTACAGAATCGCCGATACCCAGTGCTATAAGCATATCCTGCACCGCCCTGGTTTTCAAGCTGTCGAACCCCAGTTTATCTACAATTTTCATATTTCCGCTGCCCGCTTTATCGGAAAGAACGCATTTCAAAGCCAGGCGGCGCATCTTTTTGGGCATAGCCTTACGATAGCTCCTGGGATGAGGGCCAAAAGCTACTCCTCCCCCTTTGAGCATCGGAGACCTCAAGTCACCGCGGCGAGCCCTCCCCGTATGTTTTTGGGCGTGCGATTTCTTGCTGGTGCCTCTGACCTCGCCTCTCTTTTTCGTATCCGCAGTGCCCAAACGCTTATCGGCCAGTTGCCTGACCAGCGCCTGGTGCACCACGGCTTCGTTAAATGGAACGGCGAAGACGGCATCGCTGATGTCTATCTGTTTCTTTGCCTGTCCATTCAAATCATAAACCTGGATTTTCATCCCCCGCCTGCCTTTTTAATGAGCAACAGTCCTTTCCTGGCACCGGGCACAGCACCCCGCACCAGCAACAGGTGCCGCTCCAAATCTACATTGACAATCTTCAAATTACGAACCGTCACCCGCCTGTCCCCCATATGCCCGGCCATGCGCAACCCTTTAAATACGCGTCCCGGAGAGGTAGTGGCGCCGATTGATCCTGGAGCTCGGTGGCGGTCCGACTGTCCGTGCGTCTTGGGCCCGCCCGCAAAATGATGGCGCTTGACCACACCGGCAAAACCCTTACCTTTGGATAGGCCGGTAACACTAATTATATCGCCGGGCTTAAACATATCGGCATCAACCTTCTGTCCTACTTTAACAGAACTGACATCTTCAACATGAAATTCCCGTAAATGTTTCAGCTGGCCTACTTCCTTTACCTGGCCCTTTTTCGGAGAGCTGAGCTTTTTGGCTTCTCCGAAAGCTAGCTGAACGGCATTGTAACCATCTTTAGTTTCGGTCTTTACCTGCGTAATAAAGCAGGGACCGGCTTCAATGGCCGTGACCACCACTTCTCCTTCATCTTGGAAAAGCTGTGTCATTCCTATTTTTCTGCCGATTAAACCTTGAATCATTTGATTATTTATAACCTGATATCTATTTCTACTCCCGATGGCAACTGGAGTTGAGTCAATGCATCTATAGTTTTGGAAGTGGGACCCAGTATATCGATAAGGCGCTTGTGTGTGCGAATCTCAAACTGTTCCCTCGAGTCCTTGTCGATGTGAGGCGAGCGAATAACGCAGAATTTCTCGATTTGAGTGGGCAGCGGTACCGGGCCGATTACAACGGCGCCGGTGCGCTCCGCGGTCTCTACAATTTGCTCCACGGACTGGTCAACCAGCCTGTGGTCGTATCCCTTGAGTTTAATGCGAATCTTTTGTTTAGGCATTTATTTACCTCTGGCCCCTATCTGTTCAGCAAGATTAGCCGGTAACTCTCTGTAAGAGTGGAATTCAAGTGAGTAAGTCGCTCGGCCCTGGCTTAGTGACCTTAGAATAGTGGCATAACCAAAAATCTCAGCCAGAGGCACCAGAGCCCGGACCACGCACGTTTCACCGTGGGTCTCGATGCCGTCGACGTGGCCCCTCCTAGAATTGAGGTCTCCGATGACATCGCCCAGGAATTGGGCCGGCATCACCACCTCTAACCTCATAATGGGCTCCAGGATTATGGGATTAGCCTTACGCACACCTTCTTTGAGGGCAATTGAACCGGCCATTTTAAAAGCTAAATCGGAGGAGTCCACCTCGTGGAAGCTTCCGTCAAACAGAGTCGCTTTGATATCTACAATAGGATAGCCGGCGACGGCGCCGCTTTCCAGAGCTTCTTTGACACCGGCTTCAACCGCCGGAATATACTCCTTGGGTATGTCTCCGCCGCGTATTTGGTCAACGAACCTGAAGCCGCTGCCCCTTTCGCCCGGCTCGACCTTCAGCCATACGTGGCCATACTGTCCATGGCCACCGAACTGGCGTATAAATCTGCCTTCTACTTCAGCTGGTACGGTAATTGTCTCCTTATAAGCTACCTGCGGCTTGCCAACGTTTACCTTAACGTTAAATTCGCGCAGCATGCGGTCTATCAAGACCTCCAGGTGCAATTCGCCCATGCCCGAAATGAGAGTCTGTCCCGTTTCCGCGTCTGAGCGCACTTTGAAGGTGGGGTCTTCTTCCGAAAGCTTGTTCATAGCTTCACCGAGTTTATCTTGGTCGGCCTTGCTCTTCGGCTCTACGACCATCGATAGCACCGGCTCGGGGAAACGTATGGCTTCCAAAAGAACGGGTTTCGCCGGGTCACATAAAGTATCCCCGGTAAAGGTCTCCTTCAACCCCAGCGTAGCGGCAATACTGCCCGTATCAGCCTCTTCGATCTCCTCCCGGCGGTTGGCATGCATAAGAATCAACCTGCCCAGGCGTTCCTTGCGTCCTTTACTTGAGTTAAGGAACTGTTTCCCCGCCTGGATTTTACCCGAATAAACGCGAAAATAAACGAGCCGACCCATGAACGGGTCGGCAACCACTTTAAAAGCCAGAGCTGAAAACGGAGCGTCATCGCTCGGTGGCATAACGTCCGTCTCGCCTGTCTTCAAATCGATAACGCTGACCGGTGGTACGTCCGATGGCGAAGGCAGATAATCTACAACGGCATCCAGCAGGCGCTGTATTCCTTTATTCTTCAACGCCGTGCCGCAAAACACCGGCACGATGCGATTTGCCAGGGTCAACCTTCTCACGGCAGCCTTAATCTGCTCGCTACCGATTTCTTTACCTTCCACATAAAGTAGCATCAAATGGTCATCATTCTCAGCCAGCCGCTCGATCATCGACTGCCGGCGCACGGCTGCTCCTTCTCTCTCCTCTTCCGGAACCAGAGCTTCCTCCGGCGGGACGTTAACATCGTCGGAAAACAACCAGGCTTTGTTTTCTACTAAATCCACTATCCCCCTAAATTGATTTTCCCTGCCGATGGGAGATTGCAGAGGTATAGCCTTGGCCCGCAGGCGCTCCTCGATCATATCCACTGTATGGTAAAAATCAGCCCCAACTCTGTCCATCTTATTGATAAAGCAAATCCGGGGCACTTTATATCTATCGGCCTGACGCCATACGGTCTCTGATTGCGCCTCCACTCCGGCCACTGCATCGAGCACCACTACGCCGCCGTCAAGTACGCGAAGGCTGCGCTCGACCTCAGCCGTAAAATCAACGTGTCCCGGAGTATCGATTATATTTATGCGGTGGTCCTGCCAGTGACAGGTGGTGGCGGCGGCTGTGATAGTAATCCCCCTCTCTCTCTCCTGTGCCATCCAGTCCATAACCGCTGTCCCCTCATCCACCTCGCCGACCTTGTAGGTCCGCCCCGTATAAAATAAAATTCTCTCGGTAACGGTGGTCTTACCGGCATCGATATGGGCGATGATGCCGATATTCCGCACTTTATCTAATGGGAAAGTCCGGCTCATGACATTGTTTCCTGGCCCAACAGCCTTTTTAGGCTGTTGGGATTTAATTCCTGCTGTAATTACCATCGATAGTGAGCAAAAGCTTTATTTGCCTCGGCCATCTTGTGAGTGTCCTGACGCTTTTTAATGCTTGCCCCCTGGCCCTGTGAAGCGTCAATAAGCTCGGCCGCCAATTTTTCCGCCATCGACTTGCCGCCTCGAGCCCTGGCAAAGCTAATTATCCAGCGCATGGCCAGTGACAGCCCCCGGTCGGGGTCGACTTCAACCGGTACCTGATAAGTGGCGCCACCGACACGACGGGACTTCACTTGAAGCACCGGTGTGGCGTTTTTCAATGCCTGCTCCAGGACGGGCAACGGTTCCGTACTTAACTTCTGACCGACTATATCCATCGCGTCATAAATAACACGTTCGGCCGTAGCTTTCCTGCCGCCGAACATAATTTTGTTGATAAGAATGGAGACGATGACGCTTCCGTATTTCGAGTCGGGGTCTTTTGGTCTGGTAGGTACTCTAGCTCGACGGGGCATTTATTCCTCTCCCCCCACTGGCTCCGCCGGCTCCGCTGGAGCCGCGAGCCCTCCTCCGCCGGCAATCCTCACCGCTCTACCCTTCTTGGCGCCGTACTTGCTCCGCCCCTGCCGTCTGTTTTCCACCCCGCCGGTATCCAGAGCGCCGCGTACTATGTGATATCTGACGCCGGGCAGGTCCTTAACCCTGCCGCCGCGTATAAGCACCACCGAGTGCTCCTGTAAATTATGACCTTCGCCCGGTATGTAAGCCGTGACTTCGATACCGTTGGTCAGCCGCACACGGGCGATTTTGCGCAAAGCCGAATTCGGTTTCTTCGGCGTCATTGTCTTTACCTGGACGCAAACGCCGCGCTTCTGCGGCGACCTGGCATCCCGCCTGACTACGTTCTTCAGCGTATTGTAGCTAATGCCCAGAGCGGGAGCTTTCGTCTTCCTCGATTGCTTCCGCCTTCCCTTTCTGACTAATTGATTAACAGTTGGCATACTTATTCCTTATTATTTTTATGTCTTTACAATTAAAAAGCCACCTAGTTGTCCATCGGGCTACTTGCCCAAAAGGTTTTCGCCCGGTTCAACCAGCCGGCTTAATCAGGTTTTTCGGACCCAGACTAATGGCTAGTAGACACAAATGCGCAATATAACACAAGTATACAACAAAGTCAATACGTTTGACAATTTCTCCTAACCTGCCTAGACTATGCAGGGTCTGACGAGAAAGAGCCACGAATTATAAGGAAAGGCAAGGTCCATGTGCAAGTGGTGCGAACTATATGCCGAAGGCTACCCCAGATGGTACTTTAATCCCGCCAACTACGCCAGAAAGCTCTACAAAATAAGGAGGGAAGAGGGGCCGGAGATACAGCCCAAACCAATCGTCCCCGGCGGAATGTCCCTGGTAACCCGGGATTTCATAGAAGCCCTGGACAGAAAAGACCATGAGGCCATCGCCAAGAAGAGAAACGATATAGAGCAGCTTGCCTGGAAGGTACATTTCGGCCAGGTCGTCACCCTTGAGGAAACGCTGAAGGTCATCGATATCATCTACCCCATCGCGCTCATGACCTGCGCCTGCCGCCGCTCTATGCTCGGACTGCCCGACGAAGAGAACTTCACGTGCATGGGCATGGGGCCGGGAATGTATAAGTGGGAAAGATGGCCGGAAACCTACCGCGGCGGTATCCAGTTCCTGACCCCGGATGAAGCCAAAGATGCCGTGACCAAGATGAACAAGAGAGGGCTGGTGCAAACACTGTTCACCTTCGGCACACCTTATATAGGCGGCATCTGCAACTGCGACTACCCCGACTGCAGCGCTATCAGAACCACCATCGACCAGGGCGTACAGTTCCTGTGGAAGGGGCACTACGTCGCCCGCGTCGATAACGAGCTCTGCAGCGGCTGCGCCTCGTGCATTCAACGCTGCCAGTTCAAGGCCTTGAGCTTCTCCGCCACCCAGAACAAGGCTTATATCGACCAGTTCCAGTGCTTCGGCTGCGGGCTTTGCGCCACGGAATGCCCTCAGGAAGCCATCAGCCTGGTGGAAAGGGCCAGCCTGCCGGCGCTGGCCAATGTATGGTAGGAATTCATAGAGAGGAATGAGAAATGCTGCCGACCATAACCGTAGACTATGAAAAATGCCTTAACCCGCTCAACTGCCGCAAGTGTCTCCTTATATGCCCGACCCATGTCTTAGGCCTTGGCACCAAGGTAGGCCCCCGCAAGTTCAAGGAAATAGATGAAGACCAGTTCATCGTGGCCGGCGTACGCTTCGAAAAATGCAGCGGCTGCATGGACTGCGTTAGCACCTGCCCGCAAAGTGCCATCCGGGTAAGCTTCGACGGAGGAGAAAAATGACCACAGGCTGGAAATACGGCAAGATATTAAAGGAAAGATTGATGACCCTGGAAGAGCCGGGCAAAGCCCTGCTCTTCGATGCCGATAAAGGCCTGGTAGAGGAAATCACCGGGAAATTCGATATCGGGACTATTGCCGGGAGCCTGCAGGGCAAAGAAGAGAAGGAGGCGTATAAAACGATCGAGGTGGTGGGCAGGGATTTGATGAAGCTAACCATCGAGCTGGCCGACGGTAAATACATGGACCGTACCGGCGAGATGATCGAGAAGGTGTATAAGCAGACGGGCATTTCCTTTCCGCACCGGTTAGGGAGATATATCGAACTGTCCATTTTCGGCCTCAGACCTACAGATCGATGGAACATAACCCGGGCAACCCCCGGAGAGCTGGTGCTCCAGGTATCCGCCTGTTCCATATATAAGGCGCTTAACGAGGCCGATGTTAAGGGGCTGCCCTGTAAAGGATTCTGTTTTGCCGGTTTCGAGACGGCGGCGGACAAGACCGGCGACCTCATAAACATCGACATGCCGAAGGCAATGCCAAAAGACGGCATGTGTGAATTCTGTATATCCATAAAGCCGGGTGGTTAAATTGCGCATTTACTATCCGCCGGATGATACCACCGACTTCGTTTTCTTGAGTTCCAGAAGCTTTAGAACGCATTACCCGCAGATCGCTGAACTCCTGGAAGAATGGTTCGACCGCAGCGCCGAGGACTGCGACCTGTTCGTAAATATAAGCGAGGCAAATAAATATAGCGTGACCTGCACCGTCTGCAGCCGCTTCGACACGGGCGACTGCGCCTCCACCGACCTCAAGGGGCCGAGCATCTTCAAGCTTCTCGATGCCGCCAGAGTGCACGATAGCTGGCATTAGATTAGAAAATCCCTCTTTTTCAAAGGCGGAAGCTGCCTAGAACATACTTGACTTTCGATTTTTTCCGCAAAATGTGGTAAAATACAGTCAATGCAATCCCTTGTACATATGGGACTGCCAGGCACTAAATATGGGATTTCAAGATTGTCTGCGGCTCCTTTATGTCCAATCTAAAGTTTCCGATGAATCACCATAATTTTAGCGGTTTTATGTAGTCATGCCGAAAAAACAAAACAACAACAATATCAACCACAATAACAACAACGTACAAGCAGAGTATACCGCCGAGGATATCCGTGTCCTGGACGGGCTCGAGGCGGTTAGGCGCCGCCCGGGTATGTACATCGGCAGCACCGACGAGCACGGTCTGCACCACCTGGTCTACGAAATCGTCTATAACAGCATAGACGAGGCAATGGCCGGCTACTGCGACAAAACCCAGATAATTATTCACAAAGATAATTCGGTGACGGTTATCGATAACGGCCGCGGCATACCTGTAGACAAACACCCCATAACTCATACTTCAGCCCTGGAAGCAGTGATGACCCGCCTCCACGCCGGAGCCAAATTCGGCGGCCGCACCTATACGGTATCCAGCGGCCTTCACGGAGTCGGCGCTTCGGTGGTAAATGCATTATCGGCATGGCTTAACGCAGAGGTTAGACGCGACGGAAAAATTTACTGCCAGAAATACGAACGCGGTAACCCAACCGGAAAATTGGAGGTCATAGGCAATACCGAAGAAACCGGGACCACCACCACTTTTTTAGCCGACAGCAAAATCTTCAGTACAATAAACTACGACTTCGATACCATCCGTCAACGGCTGAAAGAGCTGGCCTTCCTGAACAAGAACCTGGAAATAAGCTTCAAGGACGAAAGATACGACCAGGAGGCAACGTTTTTCTTCGAAGGCGGTATTGCCAGCCTTGTCGGCCGATTCAACAAAGACCGGACAGTCCTTCACCGTCAGCCAATCTACATGTCCGGCACTATGAACAGCACGGTCGTCGAGGTCGCCCTGCAGTACAATGACGGTTTCTCCGAGTCCACACTCAGCTTCGCCAACTGCGTCAATACCATAGACGGCGGCAGCCATCTTACCGGCTTCCGCTCGGCGCTTACCCGGGTGCTTAACGACTACGCCCGGAAAAACAAACTGTTGAAGGACTCGGACCCCAATCTGATCGGTGATGATGTCCGCGACGGGCTGACATCGGTCATCAGCGTAAAGCTGGTTGAACCCCAGTTCGAGGGACAGACCAAAGCCAAACTGGGCAATCCTGAAATAAAGGCACAGGTAGAAGCCATAGTTGCCGAAGGCCTTTCCGTTCACCTGGAGCAGCACCCCGATGACGCCAAGGCTATCATCGATAAATGCCTGGTCTCAGCTAAGGCGAGGGAAGCAGCCCGGAAGGCCCGAGACCTCATCTTCAAGAGCGCCCGATTGGATGGGGGCACGCTCCCCGGGAAGCTGGCCAGCTGTTCGGAGACGGATCCCGGCAAGTGCGAGCTGTTCCTGGTTGAAGGCGACTCGGCCGGGGGTTCGGCCAAGCAGGGCCGGGACCGGCGTTTTCAGGCAATACTGCCGCTGCGTGGCAAAATACTTAATGTAGAAAAAGCCCCCAAGGACAAGGTCCTGGACCATGAAGAAATACGGGCTATCATTACCGCAGTAGGCGTCGGAATCGGCGACCAGATCGATTTCTCGAGGCTGCGCTATCACCGTATTATCATTATGACCGACGCGGATGTCGACGGCTCTCACATCCGGACGCTGCTGCTTACGTTCTTCTACCGCAATATGGCGGACCTCATTAGCCAGGGCCACATTTACATCGCTCAGCCACCCCTTTATCGCATTCAAGCAGGTAAAGAAATATTCTGGATCTACTCGGATAAGGAAAGGGACGCCAAGCTTGGCGAGCTAAAAGGGAAAAAGGTGGAAATGCAGCGCTATAAAGGTTTGGGGGAGATGAGCGCCGAGCAGCTCTGGAACACCACCATGAACCCGGAATCGAGGACCATGCTCCGCGTGGAAATCGAAGATGCCATGTCCGCCGACAGGATATTCAGTATGCTTATGGGCAGTGAAGTCCCCCCAAGGAAGGCTTTTATCCAGGCCCATGCCAGAAGCGTGCGTAACCTGGATATCTAGTTTCACCGCCTTTGCTTCCGTTTCCGGTAAAGCTTGTTTTCCTTTATATAGCTTTCTACTTCGTCGGGTACCATGCCGTGGATGGACATCCCCTGTGCCACTCTATCCCTTATATCAGAAGAGCTTATATCCATGGGCGGTATGTCCAGCCAGACCACGCTCCGGGTAACCCCAGGTACAGATGACTCCAGAGCTTTCAAATCCGGCCGGCTGAAACCCGGTCTGGTAACGGCCACTAACTTGCAGAGCCGGACCAACCTTTCCGGTTCCTTCCATTGAGGCAGTCCAATCAGGCTGTCCCAGCCCACCAGGAAAAAAAGCATAGCACCGCTACCCAGCTGCTCCTGTAAAATAGCTACGGTATCAACGCTTAAAGAGGGCCCGGGACGGTCTACCTCGACGGTGGAAAGTTCAAAGTAGGGATTTGCCGAAATAGCCCGTTTCACCATCTCTATGCGATGAGCCGCCGGCGTGATCTTCCTGTCCGTCTTAAGCCAGGGATTTCCGGCGGTGACAAACAGGACTTTAGCAAATCCGAACCTTAGCTGCGCCTCTTCGGCAATGACCAGATGCGCCAAATGAATAGGGTCGAAAGTGCCGCCGAGTACACCGATGTTCATTTAATCCACCTTTTCCCGTCGACGCCCAACCTTTGGCTTGGGGCGAAAAACTGCAACCGGAACCTCGGGGCCGCCCTGTAAGTCTTCTACTCTTTCCAGCATAGTCATTGTCTCGGATATCAGCTCGGACAAACCCTGCCCTGTAACCGCCGATATAAAGAATACTTTTATTCCCAGCGAGTTGAAAAACCGGCGCACCTCGGGCAGACGAGCCTGGACATCGGGAATGTCTATCTTGTTTATGGCCACGAGCTGGGGTTTCTGCGCCATATCCGTCTTGTACAGTGCCAGTTCGCGGTTCAGTTTATTCATATTGTCGACGGCATCCGGCGAAGTCCCATCGATCAGGTGCAACAAGATTTTAGTTCTCTCTGCGTGCCGCAGGAACTCGTGCCCCAGACCCTTACCCAGATGAGCTCCATCCACAAGGCCGGGTATCTCGGCCAAAACGAATGTCTTCATACCGACCTCGACCACTCCAAGAGCCGGTTCAATAGTGGTAAAAGGGTAATCGGCTATTCTAGGTCTGGCCCTAGATACTGCGGCCAGAAGAGTAGACTTTCCAGCATTAGGATAGCCGATTATCCCCACATCGGCGATAAGCCTGAGGTCCAGAATGAGGTGATGCTCTTCTCCAGGCTGGCCTGCGGTGGCCGTCTTGGGGGCCTGATTTCTGGACGTGGCAAAATGTACATTACCCAGTCCACCACGTCCACCCTCGGCGACTCGAATCTTCTGCCCGGGCTGGCTCAGGTCGGCCAGCAACACCCCCGGGTCAACATCACTCAGAAATACCATCGTCCCTATAGGCACCTGGACTATCAGGTCTTTACCCTTGGCACCGTGCTTTTTCTGCTTGCCTCCATTCTGACCCGAATCTGCCTTAAATCGCCTTTTGTGATGAAATTGCTGCAGGTTGTCCACTTCCCTGGAAGCTAACAGATATACGCCTCCACCTTTCCCTCCATCGCCCCCATCGGGTCCACCCAGCGGCACGAACTTCTCATGGCGAAAGCTCGCTACCCCATTCCCACCCCTGCCCCCACACACTATAAAATCAACTATATCCACTGAAATAGTATCCTTATAATATAATATATTATTTATTCTATTTGTGTTTATATAATAATAATGATTAAGGTCAAACCCTAATGTTGATAAGTCCGTGTTATGAATGGAATTTTCTATCAACCGAATGTAATGATTTATCAACAGAGATGGAAGAATTATCCACTATCGGGCGCACTTTTTCCACAGGCGCACTAAATCAGGAGGCGGAATGGGTTCTTCGGGGTTTCAATTTCTGACGAATCTCGTTTATTGAGTCTTGGAGCTGTGGATTAAGGTCGATTTCATCAGCTATTTTTTCGCAGCCGTGCAATACCGTTGTGTGGTCTCTATCACCCAGCATCCTGCCGATTTCAGCGAGGCTGCAGTGGTTTCTCTCCCGCAGCAGGTACATGGTCACCTGCCTGGCTAAAACGGCCGTCTTGTCTCTCCGTTTGCCAGTCAACACTTCGGTATCGATTCCGTAAAAGTTAGCTACGGTTGTCATTATGAACTTTGGTGAGGCTCCCGTTTCCTGCCGGATCTCTTTCGGTATTATATCTGCCAGCGACTGAACGGTAAGCTTAATATTTATTTTTTCGCCGCTAAGCCTGGAGTATGTAGCCACACGGTTCAAAGCACCTTCGAGCTCGCGGGTGTTGTGCTGAAATTGTACAGCAAGGAAACGCAATACTTCGGGCGGCGGCATGGCTATATTAAGTTGTTTCGACTTAACTTTCAGTATGGCCAGCCTGGTCTCCAGGTCTGGTATCCCCAGGTCAGCGATAAGCCCCCATTCCAGCCGGGACCGGAGCTTCTTGGTAATCGATGATATGGCTCGCGGCGGGCGGTCGCTGGTCACCACTATCTGGCAGTTATTTTCATAGAGGTCGTTGAAAATGTGGAACAGACATTCCTGTGTTTGTGATTTTCCACTCAGGAACTGGACGTCATCCACCAGCAAAAAGTCTGTTGCCCTGAATTTACGGTGGAAATCGTCGATTTTATTGTTTTTCAGGGCCACTACGAATTGGGTTGTGAACTGCTCGGCGCTGGCGATTAGTATGGTCAACCCTTTGGACTTGGCTGTGTGTCCGATGGCGTGCAGGAGATGTGTTTTACCCGAGCCGGTGTCTCCGTAGATGAACAGTGGATTATATTTATTTCCCGGCTCCTCAGAAACCTCCAGGGCTGCGGCGTAGGCCAGACGGTTGCTCTCGCCAACGACAAAACTATCGAAGGTATACCTGGAATTTAACCTGAACGCCGGTGCTTCCTTAAGCCTGGTGCTGGTACCACCGTCCGCCTGCCGGGAAGCTACTGGTTGTATTTCCGGATTAAGCGGTCGGACTGTAAATTGAACGTCGACGGACTGGCTTACTATGCTGGTTAGAGTCCTCTTGATCAGTGAGTAGAGGCGGCTTCTTAGCCATTCGCCGATGAATACATTGGGGACCCCGACGACAAAGATGCCTTCCTTATAGCTTATGCCTGTAGTATCTTTGAGCCAGGTATCGAAATTCGGCTTATTAACTTGGAGTTGAAGTTCTCCTAGTGCTGCTTCCCATATCGATTGTGCTGACTTCAACTCACTCCTTAAAGATATCTTGCCAAGGCGCCTGTAAATGCAACAAAAATCCCCTTCCCCAAAACCAAACTTCTATTATTCTTTTGAGTAGTAAACCGACTAGCTAAACAAGTAGTTTTTGGCGGTATAAAAAGCTAGGGAAATTTTCCGAGGACCCGCGCCACAACTCACTAAGATTAACACAGCCATCTCTTGGGGTGTCAAGGGGGTTTTTGACATAATGGAGAAAGTTGGTAAAATTTCTTTTATATGACAAAAGATATCGTTTTTATGGGCACTCCGGAGTTCTCTCTTCCAAGCCTGGAAGCCCTGCTCCGAACCGATTTCCGGGTCGTTGCCGTATACACGCAGCCGGATAGAAAAGCCGGCCGCGGACAGCAGGTTGCGGCGTCACCGGTAAAGCAACGGGCGCTGTCTCGAGGGCTAAATGTTATTCAGATAGAAAGATTAAAAGACGCCGGGACTGTCGAGGGACTGACGGCGCTGGCGCCCGACCTGATAGTGGTGGCAGCTTTCGGACTGATATTGCCCACCGAAGTATTGAACTTGCCGAAATTCGGTTGCCTTAACGTACACCCCTCGCTTCTACCGCGTTACCGGGGCGCATCGCCTGTAGCCACAGCCATTCTGCAGGGAGATGAAGTAACGGGGGTTAGCATTATGTTGCTGGACGCAGGTATGGACACCGGACCTATCTTGAACCAGAGAGAAGTTATAATATCCGATGAAGACACTGCTGGCTCACTCGGCTTAAAGCTTTCCAAAGTAGGCGCGGAGCTGCTGATCGAGACGCTGCCGTTATGGATTGAAGAAAGGATAAAGCCGCGACCGCAGGACGAAAGTGCGGCGACTTACAGCAAGATGATAAAAAAAGAAGACGGAGAGATTGACTGGCGACTTACCACCAGGGAATTATGGTGCCGGGTCCGCGCTTTCGACCCCTGGCCCGGGTGCTATACCGTATGGCATGGTAAGCGACTTAAGCTGGTTAAAGTATTACCGATTTATGGTGAAGCATCATATGAGCCGGGTAAGGTGATAGGTTTGCCTCATCAAAGGCCGGCTGCATTCGGAGTGCAAACCGGTGACGGGATACTGGGGCTGGTTGAAGTACAACTGGAAGGAAAGCGTGAAATGCCGGCGGAGGAATTTGCGCGCGGGCAGCGGGATTTCATCGGTAGCAGTTTGCTTTGACGGTATATTTTGTTTGAATTAAAATTAGGGTTCACTTGGAGGAATGTAAAAGATGTTTTTCTTTGACCCGCTGTGGTTTCTGGTAATGATACCGCCGCTTATATTTATGATATACGCGCAGACGAAGGTAAACTCTGCTTTCAATAAGTATTCCAAGGTCGCCAATTCCCAGCATATAACCGGCGCCGAGGCAGCCGAAAAGCTGCTCCGGTCGAACGGGTTGGATGATATCAAGGTGGAGGGAGTGAAAAGCAGGCTGGGCGACCACTACGACCCGAGTAAAAAAGTGCTGCGCCTGTCTCCGGCCGTAGCCAATACACCTTCCGTAGCCGCGCTGGGAATCGTGGCGCACGAGGTGGGGCACGCCGTTCAGGACAAGGTGGGCTACGGCTTTATGAGGTTCCGCACGACTCTGGTTCCCGCAGCCAATCTGGGCAGTACACTCGGCTATGTCTTTGTTATACTGGGTTTCTTACTAGCTTTGTTCGGCGCCACGTTTGGCATGACGGTGGTCTGGGTAGGTGTATTTCTGTTTTCACTGGCGGTGCTTTTCAGCCTGGTTACCCTACCAGTGGAATTCAACGCCAGTAATCGGGCGCGTCAGATGCTGCGCAGCACCGGGCTGCTGGTGGCGCAGGAGTACGACGGTGCCAGTACTGTTCTGTCGGCGGCCGCTTTGACCTATGTGGCGGCTACGCTTCAGGCAGTTGCCCAGCTATTCTATTTTGTAATGCTGGCCATGGGCGGTCGAAGGTAAGCATATCTCTGCCGGTTTGTACCAACCCCCTGGAAAGCAATTTCTCAGGGGGTTTATTATTTATAATTAATGCTTTATTATAATGGCGCCTGGTATCTTTATCTTAGAGGTTAATTTTGTCTCAGAATAAATCATATAGTTTTGCCGACCTAAAAAGAATCATTGCCAGGCTGCGCGGGCCAAACGGCTGTCCGTGGGATAAGAAACAGACACACGCTTCGCTGAAACCGTTTCTGATAGAGGAAAGCTATGAGGTATTGCAGGCTATAGACGAGGGCGTTCCGGAAAGACTCCGTGACGAGCTGGGTGACCTGCTGCTTCAAATCATGCTCCACGCAAAAATAGCCGAGGAGTCGGGCAAGTTCAATATTGACGGTGTAATCAAGAGCATCAGTCAGAAGCTGATTCACCGTCATCCGCATGTCTTCGGCAGTGTGAAAGCTGAGGATGCGGCGGAGGTGGAGCAGAGCTGGGAATCGCTGAAGAAAGAAGAAAGAGCGGAAGGAGAATCGATTTTAGGCGGCATGCCGGAGCAGATGCCGGCACTGGCCTACAGCCAGTCGATGCAGCGGCGGGTAGCCGGTATAGGTTTTGACTGGGAAACGGTGGAGGAGATCATTGACAAGATGGCAGAGGAGGTGGGGGAAATAAAACAGGCCGCGAGCCAGCAGGAAACAGCCAACGAGTTCGGCGACTTGCTTTTTACTCTGGCTAATATAGCCCGCCGACTAGGCATTGACCTGGAGATGGCGTTACGATCGGCAAATCAGCGTTTCTATCATCGGTTCACCCATATGGAAGCAGTGTGCGAGGAGCGAGGAATCAACCTCGCTAGCCTGTCACTAGAGGAACAGAACAAACTTTGGGAAGAAGCCAAACAGAAGACAGGATAAACTGGTCGGAGCGAGAGGATTCGAGCCTCGAATCTGAAGACTCCGAACTACAGACGATAACTATAAACAGCTCTTCAAAGGGTATCCAATAATTAACCTGACTTAACTGTTACTGAGTCTTGGCATCCGTATTTAAAAACAGTAATCATAGTAAACGTAGTAAACAGAGTATAATGAGTATACAGAGTAAACGTAGTAGACATAGTAAAAAGAGTATACATAGTAATCACAGTAAACATTGTAAACAAACCGATTAAACATTCTTCAGTCAAAGAACGATTGAAGGCCGTATTCTGGAGCATACTCGATTCTTGCAGGTATTATTCCGGCGTATTGACATCCGCATTTAGACCTGGTATACTGAGTAAACCTAGTAAACAGAGTAGACATAGTAATCATAGTATACGTAGTAAATGGAGTAAACAGAAAAACGATAAGGAGGTATTTATTGAGAATAATATCATTAACCAATGAAAAAGGTGGGGTAGGAAAAACTACGTGTACTTTAAACCTGGGAGCCGCCCTGGTTAGTCTTGGTAAAAAGTGCCTTTTATTTGACCTGGATCAGCAAATGGCTTTGACTTACAGTTTTGGCATACCAGTTGACCAGATAAAAGACACAATATATGAAGTCTTACGCGGGGAAGCCAAACTGGAAACTGCTATGTGGCAGCAGCGCAATACCAACTTGTTTGTTGTACCGGCAAGCCCTAAACTGGCCGGTTTTGATGTTGAGATGGCTAACGAAATAGGTAGTCAGGTGCTATTAAAGGAGATTTTGTCTGGCGTCAATAGCTTTGACTATATACTATTCGACTGTCCGCCAAGCCTGGGTATGATAGTGGTCAATGCCCTTACTGCGGCCAGGGAGGTTTTTGTACCCATGCAGGCTGAATTTTTAAGCATGCAAGGTATGGCGAGACTGTTAGAGATTGTAGAACGTGTTAAGAAGCGACTTAATAGCAACCTAGAGATAACGGGAATTATAGGTACAATGTACGACCAGAGGCGTATTTTGAACAGAGAGGTTATTGCCAAAGTAGAGGAGCATTTTCCGGGTAAAGTTATAGGCATAATTCGGGACTGTATAAGCCTGGCGGAAGCACCATCGAGATCCTGGGATATTCTGGCATACAGACCAAATAGCCTGGGTGCCGAGGATTTTATGGCGCTAGCTCATAGAGTAATACAGATGGAGGCGAATCATGGAGCGTAGGTTAGGCAGAGACCCTTTTGCTCAAAGCGGCTTGGATAAGATTTTCACGCCAGTTGTAGAGCAAGCGACTGTACCTGCTTCAAAACCAGCAACCGTTAAGCCAAAACCCGTTAAAGCAAGCAGTGAGGTAGTTATCCCCAACGAGTCTGTTGTTAGCTCCTCAACATCCTCTAAGGGATTGCCAGAAGGCTGGACCAGAGCTACTTTTATCGTGCGTCAGGACCTGGTAGAGAAAGTAAAGAGAGCTGCTTATTGGGATAGGAGGCAGATTAAAGACGTAGTGACCGAAGCTTTGGACGCTTACCTGGCAGACAAAAAGACAGACTAGGTTTAGTACCAGAAAGCGGTGTTAGTCAAATACTGGTCGGGGCGAGAGGGTTCGAACCTCCGACCTCAGCGTCCCGAACGCTGCGCGCTACCAGGCTGCGCTACGCCCCGCGTCGGATATTATAAGCGGCTTTAACTTTTAGGGCAAGCGTTGTAAACTGGGGACACGTTTGTCATTTTCCATTGAGTGGAAGGACTCGCAATGACGGGGTTTGTATGAAGTACTGCGTTCTCATAATCGACGGTGCCGCCGGCTGGCCGCTGCCGGAGCGAAGCGGCAAGACCTGCCTTGAGTTGGCCTGCATACCCAATCTGGATGCTATGGCGCGGGAAGGGGCCGTCGGACTGGTCCGCACCGTACCGCCGGGGATGGAGCCGAGCAGCGCTTGTGCCTGCATGTCGGTGATGGGCTATGACCCGAAGGTTTATTACCGGGGCCGTAGCGGCATCGAAGCCAGGAGCATGGGCATACCCGTTGCCGACGATGAGGTCGTTTTTCGGTGCAACCTGGTAGCTGTGCGCGACGGCAAGATGTGGAGCTACAGCTCGGGGCATATCGATACTGAAGACGCTAGAGTCCTTATTGATGTTTTGAATGAAAAGCTGGGCAGCGATGAGATACGGTTTTATCCCGGAGTGCGATACCGCCACATTTGTAAGATAAAAGACCACGAAGAAACCCTGAAGGCCATGTGCACTCCGCCGCACGATATACCAGATAAGCCGGTTGCTGAATTTCTACCTCAAGGCCCGGGTAGCGAGTTGTTACGAGACCTTATGGAAAAGTCGAAAGCGGTGCTTGAGGGACACGCCGTGAATTTAGAGCGGCAGGCTCGCGGCGAAATCCCGGCGACCATGATATGGCTGTTCTGGGGCACCGGTAAGATACCGGAGATGCCGCCTTTCAAGAAGGAATATGGCCTTACTGCAGCCATGACGTCCGGCGTGGACCTTCTCCGTGGCCTGGCCCAAATGGCTAATATAGAAGTTCTGGACATCCCCGGCGTTACGGATGGCCCCGATAACGATTACGCGGCTCAAGCCAGCGGAGCTTTGGAAGCGCTGCAGAAGAATGACCTGGTCGTAGTTCATATCGAGGCGCCCGACGAAGCGGCACACGCCGGCTTAATCGATGATAAAATTGAGGCCTTGGAGCGAATAGATAGAGAAGTCGTGGGCAGGATGCGTTCCTGGAATCCCGGTGAACTTCGAGTCCTGGCGTTGCCAGACCATCCCACGCCGATAAAGCTGCAGACGCATACCGGGGAGCCGGTCCCTTTCGTGTTATGGGGTTCTGGTTTTACCTCTAACAGCGCCAAAAATTTCACCGAAAACACAGCTAAAGACACTGGTATTTTTATTGCCGATGGTTATAATATTATGCGTAAACTAACCCGGAACAAATTATGAAAGGGTTGAATAGCCAGGAGAGGAAATGGCACTCGTAGTTCAGAAGTATGGCGGCAGCTCGGTGGCCGATGCCGACAAAATCAATAACGTGGCCCGGAGAATCATCGCCAGCAAAGAAAAGGGAAATGAGGTGGTGGTGGTTGTCTCGGCCATGGGCAAGACAACTGATGAGTTGATTCAACTGGCGAGGAAGATTAACCCGAACCCACGGGAACGGGAACTCGATGTTTTATTGTCCACTGGTGAAATAGTTTCCAGCACGCTCATGGCTATGGCTTTGCACAACATGGGCCACAAGGCTGTAAGTTTGACCGGCGCACAGGCTGGAATAGAAACGGATTCAATCCACAGCAAAGCTCGTATAACCAATATCGAGCCGAAGCGAATTGTGAAAGAACTGGAGCAGGGAAATATTGTTATTGTTGCCGGCTTTCAGGGGATAACCAGAGACAGGGACACTACGACGCTGGGGCGCGGTGGCTCGGATACAACGGCCGTAGCCCTAGCAGCGGCTCTTAAAGCGCAAATGTGCGAGATATACACCGACGTGGAAGGCGTATTTACCGCTGACCCTCATGTTGTTCCTGAAGCCCATAAACTTAAAGAAATAGGTTACGAGGAAATGCTCGAGCTGGCGACCCTGGGTGCCAAAGTAATGCATTCACGGGCGGTGGAGCTTGGCCAGGTCTACAAAATGCCCATACTGGTGGCCTCCAGCTTCAATGATAAACCCGGCACTATTATTCATGGAGGGATTCGGATGGAAATAAGAAATAAAGTGAGGGGAATTGCTCAAGACCTTAATGTAGCTAAGATCACCGTTGTCGGTGTTCCCGACAGGCCTGGTATAGCTTCGTCAATTTTCGAGCCGCTGGCTAAAGCCAATATAAGTGTGGATACCATCGTTCAAAACGCCAGTATCAATAACATAACCGATTTAACTTTCACCGTGGCTAGAGGTGATTTAGATAAGGCCATGTCGTTGATAAAACCCATAGCCAAGTCTATCGGAGCCAGCGACTGCGTCAGCGATTCGACACTGGCTAAAATCAGCATTGTTGGCACGGGGATGCAGAACACGCCCGGCTATGCGTCCGGGATGTTTAAAGCTCTATCGGAACGGGGCATTAATATACAGTTGATAACGACTTCCGAGATAAAGATAACCTGCATTATTGCTGAGGATAAAGCGAAGGATGCCATTAAGGCGTTACACAAGGCTTTCGCACTGGATTATGAGGGAAGTTAAGCTAGACGGCGACAACTTCTTTGACGTCAGATAGCTCTTGCTTAAGTATTCGCTCGATACCGTTTTTAAGCGTCATGGTTGACATAGGGCAGCCGGCACATGCACCCTTGAGTCTGACACTGACCACGCCATCTTTAACATCGACAAGTTCTACATCGCCTCCATCGGCACGGAGGCTCGGTCTTATATTATCCAGGACAGCTTGTACTTTGTCTTTCACGTATTCACCTTTTATACTTTCGCTTGTAATTCCTAATCTAGTAGGCTAACATAGTGAACCTTTTTTGTCAAAAAATTTGTTTTGTCGTGGCAGAAAATACTTGACAAGTCCCTATTTTTTTGCCACAGTGACTAATGTAAAATATGTGGTCAAATCTGGGTTTTTCGCATATGGATTTAGCTTGGGGACATAAGTTGGCGCATAATCGCAGGGGGTATAAAAATGCCTGACCGTGAAGAAGATAAGGCAAGACTTAGACGGAAAGCAAGTCAGGAGGCTATTGCTCTGGCAATGCAAAGTAGATGGCAGGAAGCCATAACTATAAACCAGAGCATAATCGAGCTTTTCCCTACAGATATAGACGCCTACAACCGGCTGGGAAGAGCGCATATGGAAATAGGTGAATTTGCTAAAGCCAAGGATGCTTATAACCGGGCAATAGAGCTTGACCCTCACAATCCGATTGCACAAAGAAATTTACAGCGGCTATCATTGCTACCCGATTCCAAGGTTAGTGTTAAGGAAGAACGCCGTGAGGCTGCACCGGATCTATTTATCGGCGAAATGGGCAAGGCCGGCGTCGTGAATCTTCAGGACCTGGCTCCCAAGGAGATATTAGCCAAAGCGGCTGCCGGAAACCAGGTTTATTTAAAAGTAAGGGGCCGGCAGCTTGTCGTGGAAAACGAGAGCGGTGACTATCTGGGGCTGGTGGAACCGCCGCATGGTTTCCGTCTGGCCAAGCTAATGGAAGGTGGCAACAGGTACGCTGCGGCTATCGTTAATATCGATAACAGCAGCGCCAGGATCATTATCAGGGAAACATTTCAGCACCCCAGCCAGCTCGGTCGTCTTTCCTTCCCGGTTAGGGCTGTGGAGGGCTTCCAACCGCACGTTAAGGATACTTTGCTAAGGCACGAGGCGGTAGAAGAGGAAGCCCTGGAAGAGGGGGATTACGCGGAGATGGAAGAAGGTGAGCTTATACCTGAAGGCTTCTCCATTTTTGAGGGTGTTTCCGCTGATGAGGAACCGGAAATAGAAGAAGAGTTTATGGAAGAGGAGTAATTGAATGGAAGTAGGAGTTATTAAACCCGTAATAATTGAAGAGGAGATGAAGAGCTCCTACCTCGATTATGCCATGAGCGTTATCGTGGCTCGGGCTTTACCGGATGTACGTGACGGTTTGAAGCCAGTGCATAGGCGGATACTGTACGGCATGGACGGGCTTAGCCTTCACTATAACAGCCCCTATAAGAAGAGCGCCCGTATAGTGGGTGATGTTATGGGTAAATATCATCCCCATGGAGACGCTCCCATATATGAGGCCATGGTGAGAATGGCGCAGGATTTCTCCATGCGGTACCCGCTCGTTGACGGGCAGGGGAATTTCGGTAGCATGGATGACGACCCGCCGGCGGCTATGCGTTATACCGAAGCGCGTCTGGCCAAAATAGCCGGTGAAATGCTGGTCGATATCGATAAAGATACTGTCGACTTCATGCCCAATTTCGACGATAGCTTAACAGAGCCTACGGTCTTGCCGGCTAGATTGCCGAACCTGATGCTAAACGGCTCGTCGGGCATAGCCGTGGGTATGGCTACCAACATACCGCCCCATAATCTGAGTGAGATATGTGACGCCATAAGCCAGCTTATTAGCGATCCCGAGGTCGATGTGGACGATTTGATGAAGATCGTTAAGGGCCCCGATTTTCCCACGGGAGGAATTATTTTGGGGCGGCAGGGCATCAAGAGCGCTTACGCCAGCGGCCAGGGTAAAGTAGTTATTCAGGCGAAAGTGACCGATGAAACGCTGAAAGGCGGGCGCCAGCAACTGATAATAACCGAGCTTCCCTACCAGACAAACAAGGCCACTCTGGTAGAGAGAATAGCTGACCTGGCTAGGGAGAGGAAGATAGAGGGGATAAGCGACGTTCGCGATGAGTCCGACAGGCACGGCATGAGGATAGTCATCGGGCTAAGAAAAGATGCCCAACCTACCAAGATTTGTAATAACCTCTACAAATATACTGCCATGCGCTCCTCTTTCTTTATTAATATGCTGGCTCTGGTTGATGGCCAGCCGCGTGTAATAAATCTCAAAGAGGCCTTGACCTGCTACATCGATTTCCGCAGGGAGGTTATCACCCGCCGTTCCCAGTTTGACCTTCAGAAGGCCAGAGACCGGGCTCATATTCTGGAAGGTTTTAGAATTGCCCTTGACCATCTGGATGCAATTATCCAGACCATACGAAAAGCCGAGACCGTGGAAACAGCCAAAAACAACTTGATGAAGAATTTTCAGCTGTCTCCAATTCAGGCCCAGGCGATTCTCGATATGCAGCTGCGCCGGTTGGCACAATTGGAGCAAAAGAAGATAGTCGATGAGTACAGCGAAGTGGTTAAAAATATCGCTTATCTCGAAGACCTTCTGGCTAACCCCAAGAAAATACTTTTCTTGATTCAACAGGATGTTAAGGAACTTAAAAAGAGCTACGGTGACGAGCGCCGTACCGTTATCAAACGGGAAGAGGCTGAAGAGTTCCAGGACGAAGACCTTATCCCTCATCAGGACGTTGTCATCACGCTAAGCGAGCAGGGATATATAAAAAGAATACCGGCAACAACCTATCAGAAGCAGCATCGTGGTGGAATCGGTGTCACGGGCATGGTGACACGGGAAACGGATATGGTGAAACACTGCGTTGTGGCTGATACGCATGATAATTTGCTGCTATTCACGAATCGGGGTAAGGTTTACAGGCTCAAGTGCTACGATATCCAGCAGGACTTGTCACGTACCACCAAAGGGACTGCGCTGGCCAACCTGTTGTCAATCGACCCCAAAGAACAGATAACAGCCCTGATAGTGATTAAAGAGTTCGTTCCGGGCCTGTTTATGGTGATGTCGACTTCAAAAGGCATAGTGAAGAAGACGAGTCTGGACAAATTCTCTGCGGTTAGAAGCAGTGGACTGATCGCCATGAAGCTTAGAGCCGATGAGGAGTTGGTGGCGGCTGATATCGTAACGCAAAGGGGCGAAGTTATTATAGTGACCCAGAACGGGCAAGGCATAAGGTTTGCTGTTAAAGGCTTACGACCCGCGTCTCGGACCAGCGGCGGTGTACGTGGTATCAGGCTTGCCCCAGGCGACCGGCTGGTGGCTATGGATGCTATATTCCCCGACGCCTCTCTGCTAACGGTTACCGAAAAGGGCTATGGTAAGCGAAGCTGGGCGAAAAATTTCCCGCTTCAGGCTCGCGGCGGAAAAGGCGTATTTGCTCATAGAATAACTGATAAGACGGGTAAGGTTATTGCAGCCAAGCTCGTCCCACCGAAGCAACATGTCATAATAGTTTCGGCAGGTGGTATCGTTATCAGAATCTCTGTTGATGACGAGGTCTCGCTGCTGGGCAGAGATACTCAGGGGGTACGTTTAAGGAGATTTGAAGAGGCCGAGGATGATAGTGTAGTTTCAATCGACTGTGTCGAACAGGGCGATAGCAAGGCAGTCGAAAAAATACGGCCTGCTAAACCTATTAAACCTGGTAAGTCAGCTAAACCTGCCAGGGCGACTAAACCTATTAAACCTGCTAAGTCTGTTAAACCTGATAGGCCTATTAAACCTGATAAATCCGTTAAGCCCGAGCAGGGGCAACTTTTATAGCCACAGTCCATGGAAAAAGTACTGAGTATTCTGCAAGAGTTCGGATTGACCTTCGTACCTCTCTTTGTAGCCATGGATGCCGTAGGCGTTCTGCCTATATTAATCCCGTTGACCGAGGACATGAAGCCGGTCGAACGCAATCGGACGGTGCGTCTGGCCGTTATTACAGCACTGGGTTTAGGCCTAGGCTTTGTCATCATCGGCAAAGGCGTATTTCTATTTTTAGGCATCGAGGTATCCGACTTTCTGATCGCCGGCGGGCTTATACTTTTTCTGCTGGCCGCCAAAGATTTAGTTACCGGCAGAATGGTCGATGCTCAAGCATCAGTGGGTGCGGACATGGTAGGGGTCGTACCCATAGGCACACCTCTGGTAGTCGGGCCGGCCGTGCTCACCACGCTGCTGATACTTATCAATCAGTACTCGATTGTAATCGTCGTGGTTTCTTTCATCATCAATCTGGCAATAGGATGGGTTCTTTTTACTCAGGCTAGCCGGGTGATGCGTTTTCTGGGGCAGGGAGGCGTCAGGGCTACATCAAAGGTGGTCAGTCTATTATTGGCGGCGATTGCCATAAAAATGATTCGCCAGGGCATTATGCAGGTGCTGGGATGAGCCTCGTCTTCGTTCACGGCGCCGGCAACACCGGGTTGGTATGGTACTATCAGACAAAATACTTCACGGATTCCGAAGCCGTCAATCTTCCGGGTCATCCCGAAGGCAGGCTGTGCAGCAGCATAGACGAATACGCCGGAAGGCTTCACGAATATCTTCGAAATAAGGGTCATTCGCAGCCGGTGATTGCGGGACATTCAATGGGTGGCGCTATAACCCTGGCATACGCGCTCAGCTATCCTCAGGGTATCAAGGCTCTGATTTTAATTGATACCGGGGCCCGCTTGAGGGTAAGGCTGGACTTTTTAAAACAGATGGAAGCTGGCGTCGATGCTCCTGCCAAATGGGTCGAAGATATTGTTAAACCGTTATACGGCCGGGTGGCTCCTGAAGCGCGAGAGAAAATAGTCGATGGAGTGGCTAAGGTAGGCGTTGCCGCGCAACTTAATGATTTCAGGTGCTGCGATAAGTTCGACGTTATGGACGAGGTTGAGCGGATTACGGTGCCGACGCTGGTTATTTGCGGCAGTGAGGATGATATGACTCCGGTCAAATACTCCCGATACCTGGCCGATAAAATCGCCGGGGCCAGGCTCGTTATTATCGAGGGCGGTTCTCATCTGTGTTTTCTGGAAAACCCTTTGGAAGCTAATCGAGCTATTGAAGAGTTCGTTAATAGCATCTAAAAGCGTGGCCAATTGATGAAAATAGGAGTGCTTTCGGATACACATATTCATCTGGCTGATGAAATACCGGCTGAGATTATCGCTGCGTTTTCCAACGTGGATTTGATTGTCCACGCGGGTGACTTTGTTGGTTCGGAGGTTCTGGACGGGCTGAAACGGTTAGGTGAAGTGAAGGCTGTACACGGTAACGTCGATTCGATGAAGCTAAGAAGTCTTTTGCCGGACAGGCAAAATTTTGTGTTCGGAGGCAAGAAAATCGGGATTACACATGGCTGGGGTGGTCCTGAAGGGATAGAGTACAGGGTGAAAGAACTGCTTGGCGATGTGGATATCATAATATACGGACATAGTCACCGGGCGAAGGTCGAACAAATCGGGAAAATCCTATTCTTTAATCCCGGCCCAGGTTTGATGTCTTTTGGTATCCTGACCATAGATGGCGATGTCAAAGGCGAGATCGTGAGGATTTAGTTCTTTGTCCCCAGATGAGCAGGAAATGATAGAGCCATGGCCGGAACTGAAGATGCTGGACAAACCGGAGATTCTCCAGTTCGTCTTTTATCCACGCCGCGACTATACTGATACTTTCCCTTCAGATAATGTTATGACTGGCCTGATACCGGTAGATGAAACTATATCAGTTTCCTATAGTTTTTATGCCGGCGGGAAGAAATACTCGAACATCCTGTTCTTTCATGGCAACGGTGAGATAGCCAGCGACTACGAGTCGATAGGCCCCATCTATAATCAGATCGGACTCAATCTTTTTGTGGCAGATTACCGTGGTTACGGTAGAAGCGGAGGCAAGCCCACGCTGAATAATATGATAAAGGATGTGCATCCTATCTTTGAAGGCTTTAAGCGAGCTTTGAGAGACGCCGGATTTTCAGGGAGCCTGTTTATCATGGGTCGCTCGCTGGGCAGCGCTTCTGCTATCGAACTGGCCTCTCACTACCGGAGTGAGTTTCACGGTGTGATAATAGAGAGCGGCTTCACCAACGTTTTCAACCTGCTCAAATATTTAGGCTTTCCACTTAAATCTCTCGGAGTAGAAGTGTCGCCAACACCTTATAGCGTTAAACTGATCCGAAAGATAGCTATTCCTGCCCTGGTTATGCACGGCGAATATGACCAGATTGTGCCCCTGGAAGAAGGTAGAAACCTTTATGAAATAATTGGCGCCCAAGACAAAAAGCTGGTGGTAATCCCCGGGGTTGACCATAATACAATCATGTCCGGCGGCATGCAGCAGTACTTGAGGGCCTTACAGGACTTTGTTACCGCCCATAGTTAATCAACTAACCTACTTACATTCTGGTTTTCAACTCTGGATGACCGATTTGTTAAATTACCGTTCCTGAATTAGTATTTACAAGTTCATAGACGACGAAGGAACCCGCATATCGAGCAGTTGGCTTGACATAAGCATCAGTAACCAGCACAATGGAAGCCAGCATTCGGCTCACGCCCCACCCCTCGAGGAGGCTTAATGAAGGACAGCAATCAAAGCAAAAAAGAGCTACTTAACGAGTTAGAGAAAATGCGCCGGCGAATTGCAGAATTGGAAGCGGCAGAAGCCGAGCACAAAAGGACTGAGGGGACGTTAAGGCAGTCCGAGGAAAGATATCGGACTATAGTGGAGGAAATGGAAGAGGGGTATTATGAAACAGACCTGGCCGGCAATTACACGTTTTTCAATGATGTAATGTGTCAAACGATAGGCTATAGCCGAGAAGAACTGATGGGAATGAACTATCGAGTTTACACACCTGAAGAGGATGTGAAGAGTGTATACAAGGTTTATAACGAGGTGTACCGGACCGGAGAACCGCATCGTTGGTTTCCCATGGTGAACATCAGGAAGGATGGTACCCGAATATTCATCGAGGATTCCGTTTTCCCGCTTCGGAACGCTGTAGGAGAAATTATTGGCTTTCGAGGAATCAGTCGTAATGTTACCGGGCGTAAGCGAGCGGACGAGGCGCTGAGGCAGTCCGAAGAGAGATACCGGACCATTCTACAGGAGATGGATGAGGGGTATTACGAAGTTGACCTTGCCGGGAATTATACTTTTGTTAACGATGTGATATGTAACAGGCTGGGTTACAGTCGAGATAAACTGATGGGAATGAACTACAAAGTTTACACACTTGAAGAGGATATAAAGACCGTATACAAGGTATACAACGAGGTCTATCGCACTGGCAGGCCGCGGAGATGGTTCCCGGCAGTGAACGTAGCCAAAGACGGGACCAGAATATTTATTGAAAACTCAATTCTACCAATCCGTAACTCAGATGGACAGATTATCGGATTTCGTGGAATCAGCCGTGACGTTACAGAGCGCAAGAGAATGGAACAGGAGAGGCTGCAATTGGAACAGAAAGCCCAGTTCGCCAGCCGGCTGGCATCGATTGGAGAGATGGCATCGGGAATAGCTCACGAGATAAATAATCCGTTGACAGGTGTCATCGGTTATGCTCAGTTGTTGCTGCAAGAAGACTTGCCGGACAGTGTCAGAAAAGACCTGGAGATTATTAATGATGGAGCGAAGCGCGTGGCTAATGTTATACAGCGCTTGCTTGCCTTTGCCCGGCAATCCAAACCGCAAAGAACTTATGTCAATATAAACGAGGTTGTAGCGACAACACTTGAACTGCGCGGCTATCATCTTCAAACAAGTAATATAGAGGTAACAACGGAGCTCACTCCCGACCTGCCTCTTACCGTCGCCGATGCTGGCCAGCTCCAGCAGGTCTTCCTTAATTTAATTGTAAATGCCGAGACTGAAATGAAACTGGCCCGCGGCTCGGGTAAGCTCACAGTTAAGACGCAACAGGTTGACGATGTCCTCCGTATATCGTTTAAAGACGACGGGCAGGGCATAGCCGAAGAAAATTTAGAGAAAATTTTTGACCCCTTCTTCACCACGCGGCAAGTAGGCCAGGGGACGGGGTTGGGTCTAAGTGTCTGTTACGGAATAGTCTCTCAGCACGGCGGCAGAATATACGCCGAAAGCAAGCCCGGTAAGGGAGCCATTTTTGTTGTCGAATTACCGATGTTGACCGAGGATAAGCAACTGCAGTTACCTGAACCGGAGGTAAACGAGCAGCGCAAAAGGTCTGGAGTTCGAATACTTGTGGTTGATGATGAGCGCGTCGTGAGGGAATTTGTCAGTAAGGCATTGACCGAAGAAGGCCATCAGGTAGAGACGGTGGATAATGCCGAAGATGCTCTGAAAATGGTCAAGAACAAAAAGTATAGAATCATACTTCTTGATGTAAAAATGCCCGGTATGAGCGGAATTGAATTATATAAGCGTTTTCAAAAGATGGATCCAGCGCTGGCCCGCAGTGTAGTCTTCGTCACCGGTGACGTGATGGGGGCTCGTACTCTGGCTTTTCTAGCTAAGACTAAATCACCTTATATTACTAAGCCATTCGATGGCAAGCAGCTAAATATTGCCATAAACCGGGTATTCAGCGAAGGCAGATAGAGCTGCTGTAAAAGTAATACTCGGGTCTAGGATTTACTTATCCTCTTCTGAACCGGCTTCAGCCTCGGCCTCACCTTCAGCTTCGGCCGCTTCTTCGGCACCTTCTTCAGCAAGCTCGGCTTCAACCACCTCGGGTACCACTTCTTCCTCTTTACGAGCTTCAGCAACTTTGACTACCATCTGTTCCGGGTCGCTAAGCAGCGTTATTCCGTGGCCGAGCGGTATGTCTTTTATGTGAATGGTATGGTCCAACTCTTCAAGGTTTGAAATGTCAACCTCGAAGCTGTGTGGCAAATCATCGGGAAGAGCTTCGATTTCCAGCGCATCGAGCAAGTGGAGTATGGAACTGTTCTTCACTTTCTTCAGCACCGGTGCCTCCCCAACGAAGACAAGGGGTACCTCTGCTTTGATTTTTTCAGTCATACTGACCTTGTAGAAATCCACATGGAGGGGTTCATCTGTGAGCGGATTCCTCTGTATTTCACGCATTAGTACTCTTATAGGCTCAGTTGAGTTGTCGACTTTGAGGGATATCAGGTCGGTCTTACCGGTATGCGCCAGTAAATGTTTGAGACTTCTGGTATCTACATTAATTGGAGTTGATTCAATGCCGTGTCCGTAAATGTTGGCGGGCACGATGCCCTGGCGGCGAAGAAATCTGACTTTCTTGCCGGTTATATCTCTTTTGGATACTTTGAGTTCTTGCCGATTCATCTGCTAGTCCTTCCGTAACTTCATGCACGGACATAGTTTAACGTCTGTCCGCCGTTCTATTTATTGGTCTTCATTAAATAGAACGATACAGATTAGCTATTTTTATCTCAGAAGTCAAGTTTCCCAGCAGCCCGGTATATGACTCTACACCTTCTTTTTGAGTTCCTCGAAGGCTTTCTTGACTTCATCCACCGAGGTCCCGTCCTCAAGGGTAGTCAGGTCACCTATGCTGGTACCGCTGGCCACCGCTTTGAGTACCCGTCTCATGATTTTGCCGCTTCGCGTCTTGGGCAACTTGGGGACGAAGTAGATTTCGTCGGGCGTAGCCACAGGCCCCAGTACCTTGCGTATATGCTGCTTTATCTTGTTCTTAAGTTCCTGAGAGGGTTCTACCTCTTGCTTTAGTATGGCAAAGATGACCACGCTTTCGCCCTTAACTTCGTCTGGTCTGCTGGCTACAGCAGCCTCAACTATAGCGTCATAAGAAACAGCGGCGTCTTCTATTTCTATGGTGCCGATTCTATGCCCGGCTATTTTGAGTACTTCGTCGGCTCTGCCCAACAGCCAGAAATAGCCGTCTTTGTCCCTTATGGCATAGTCGCCGCTGTAATACATACCCGGGAATTTAGACCAGTAGGTCTCCTTGTATCTTTCCGGGTCTCCGTAGACTCCCATGAGCATACCGGGCCATGGTGATTTTATTACCAGATATCCTTTCTCGCCGGCTGGCACTGGCTTGCCGTCTTCGTCGAGTATGTCGGCATTGACTCCAGGGAGAGGGAAGGTTGCCGAGCCCGGCTTCAGGGGAACCAGTTCAATACCCGGTGTGGGTGATATCATAGTACCGCCGGTTTCGGTTTGCCACCAGGTGTCAACGATGGGGCATCTTTCGCCGCCGATGACCCTGTAGTACCACTGCCAAGCTTCGGGGTTGATCGCTTCGCCAACGCTACCCAGCAGCTCAAGGCTGCTCAAGTCGTGTCTTTTTACAACATCTTCACCGTATTGCATTAGCATTCTGATGCCGGTGGGTGATGTATAAAGTATGCTGACTCCGTACTTCTCTACGATATCCCACCATCTGTCCACGGAGGGATAGTCGGGAGCGCCTTCGTAGAGGACTATGGCCGCGCCGTGACATAACGGGCCATAGACTATCGAGCTATGCCCGGTGACCCAGCCCACATCGGCGGTGCACCAGTATACAGATTCCTCTTTCACGTTAAAAACCCATTCGTAGCCGCAGTTGGTGAAAACAAGGTAGCCGCCGGTGCCGTGGACAATGCCCTTGGGCTTGCCGGTGGTACCCGACGTATAGAGTATATATAAGGGATGAGTAGCCTCAACCGGTTCCGCGGGTACGAAAGAAGCAGCATCATCCAGCAACTCATGAAGCCAGACGTCCCGCCCTGGTTTCATGTCTATGGGTATTCCTGCCCTTCTGGCTACCACGACCTTTTCGATTGAGGGCGACAATGCTGCAGCTTCGTCGCATATACTTTTGAGTTCCAGATGTTTTCCTCTTCTGAAGCCGGCATCCGCTGTCACCAGAACCTTGGCCTTGATATCGTTAATTCTATCGGCCAGTGCCTGAGCACTGAAACCGGAGAATACGACGGTGTGCGGAGCTCCTATCCTGGCACAGGCGAGCATGAATATGGGTAGCTCCGGAATCATGGGCAGATAAAGAGCCACCGTATCGCCTTTATTTACGCCCAGATTTTTGAGGACCGAAGCGAACTTATTGACCCACCGGTAAAGGGTAGAATAGCTTAAGACCTGACTATCGCCCAGTTCACCTTCCCAGTATATGGCGACCTTACTTCTTCGCCAGGTTTTAACGTGCCTGTCAACGCATTGATAACAGGCGTTCAGCTTGCCGCCTTCAAACCAGCGGGCGAAAGGCGGTTGCCAGTCGAGTACTTTGTCCCAGGTCTTAAACCAGTCAAGCTTACGGGCTTCCTCGGCCCAGAAACGTTCAGGGTCCTGTATCGACCGGTTATACATATCCATGTATTTCTTGAACGGCCAGTACATTGATTCTGAAGGAAAAGATTGTGTTACCATTGCCCCCTCCTATAATGGTGATATAAATCCATTATATCAGTTTGTTTCTTTTTTTGAATTTCTGCCGGCAATCAACGTGCCATTTTTGCAGCCCGCAAGCGTTGCAAGAGCCGTGCCGGCAATCCCCGGTATCACTGGCCGAACCGATGCTCTCATATTCTTTCAGCAGGAAGGCTCGGGTTACTCCGATATCGATATGCTGCCAGGGTAATATCTCATCCAAAGAGCGCTCCCGGTTAGCATAGAAAGCAGGGTCAATCCCGTTTTCCCGGAAAGCCTTTGACCAGTTATCATAGTTGAAGCATTCATGCCAGGCATCGAAGCGGTTGCCCAGTTCCCAGGCCCGGTGAATAACTTTACCCAGCCTGCGGTCGCCTCTCGCCATGACGGCCTCAAGCAGGCTCGTTTTCGTGTCCTGCCAGGAAAAGCGGACTCCGAGCCGGCGCAAGCCCTGCTTCAGAAGCTCATGTTTGGGGGCCAGTTCCACCTCCTTATTCTGAGCTGCCCACTGGCAGGGCGTGTGGGCTTTTGGCACGAATGTGGCCACACTTACTCGCAGTCCTGGCGACCTGCTTCTAAGCTTCCTGCCTAACTGGGAGGTCCTGGCTACCAGGTCTACTATGCCCTTCACATCGTCCATAGTCTCAGTAGGAAGTCCGACCATAAAATAAAGCTTTAAGTTAAACCACCCCTTTTCGAAGGCCGAGGTGAACGCAGCGAACATTTCCTCTTCGGATATGTATTTGTTCATAGCCCGTCGTAGTCTTTCTGTTCCCGCTTCGGGTGCGAAGGTAAGAGTTGTCTTTCGTCGATGGGGCAGCGATTCTATAAGATTTATCGATGATGCGTCGATTCGCAGACTTGGTAAAGAGAGGCTCAGATTATCCTTGCTGCATATACTGGAAAGCTGGCCGATTAGCTCACTTATATCATGATAGTCGCCGGTGCTGAGCGATACCAGAGAAATTTCACTGTACCCGCAATTTTTGACCAATGCAGAGACGGCATCTATTATTTCTTTTTGAGGAAGTTCACGGACCGGCCGGTATATCATGCCTGCCTGACAGAAACGGCAGCCCCTGCTGCATCCCCGCTGGATTTCGACGGCTCCCCGGTCGTGGACTGCTCTGGTGTGTGGTAACACCGGGTCGGTGACAGGCTGCGGCAACTCCGACATTATCTGCCGTTCGATGGGCAGCCGGGCTTCAGGTATCCTGGGCTCAAAGCCAGCCAGAGTGCCGTCCTGATGATATGACACTTCGTATAGGGCTGGCACGTAGATACCGGGTAGGCCGGCGGCTTCTTGGAGCAGTTCTTTCTTATTGCCCTGGAAATTACGGAGCACATCGAGCAGTTTCGATATGATTTCTTCAGCCTCGCCGATAACAAACAGGTCGATGAAATCGGTCATCGGCTCCGGGTTGAGGGCGCAGCTGCCGCCGGCGATAATCAACGGATACGAATCGTCTCTCTGGTGGCTGAACAGCGGTATTTTAGCCAGGTCCAGCATATTGAGGACGTTAGTGTAGGTGAGCTCGTAGCCCAGCGAAAAGCCGATGACGTCGAAATCTTTCAAAGGCCGCCTTGTCTCCAGGCTGAGCAGCGGCAGGTTATGTTGACGAAGCAGCGCCTCCATGTCCACCCAGGGGGCAAAGACTCTTTCGGCCAGGGCATCGGGCTGGTCGTTGATGATTTTATAGAGGATAGGGAGAGCCATATTGGACATGCCTATTTCGTATACATCGGGAAAAGCCAGGGCGATATGGAGTTTGGCGGCCTGCCAGTCTTTAACCCTGCTGTTCCACTCGCCGCCGCTATATCGAGCCGGCCGGGAAACCTCGTAAAGTATATCGTCGAAGTTGTTCATAGTAATCCGCAAAGGTCAATTATAGCCGTCGACAGTCGGAGCTTTCAATATCTCCAGTTCTATTGCCCCACACAATACATTTAAAAATCAGGTGCAGACCAAGTATAAATACTGTTTGACGCTCGAATATTGAGATGATATAATTACGCGGTTTTAGACCAATTCCAAACGGGGGCAAATTATGGTCTTAATCAGCAAAAGTATTGCTAGTGTTTCCTTGCGTTTATTTAAAGCCAGTTTCAACATCCCTGAAATACTTTTGCTGATACCTGTTGGTCATAACCAGCAATAAAAACCGGAGGTAATGAAATGGCTGGAGTATCAAGTATAGTACACAGGGTTGTGGAAAAACACGGAAGCGATAAGGACATGCTGATTCAAATGCTGTTAGACTTGCAGAGCGGCTTCGGCTGGCTCCCGAAAGAAGTATTGTCCGAAGTCGGCAAAGAATTAGGAATTCCTCAGACTCGAGTATACCAAGTAGCCACGTTCTATAAAGCCTTTAGCTTTGCCCCACGAGGAAGAAATAATGTAAGGGTTTGCATGGGCACGGCTTGCCAAGTGCGGGGAGCATCGCTTATTCGGGATAGGGTTCAGCAGGTACTGGGAATAGAGCCCGGTGAAACAAGCCCTGACATGCAGTTCAGTCTGGAGACAGTAAATTGTCTGGGTTGTTGCGCTATGGGTCCGGTGATGACGGTTGGCGATGACTATCGCGGACATCTCACCGTTTCCGACGTAGAAAAATCCCTCGAGAAATGTGCATGAGGAGGAGATATGCCAAAATTAAATTCGGTAGCGGAACTAGAAGCATTAAGAAAAGAAATAAAAAGTAAAAGAGACCCCAATAAACTATGCATAGCTCTATGCTCTGGTACTGCTTGTGTCGCATCCGGTTGTCAGATCGTCAGCGAGGCATTCGAAGAGGAGTTGGCTAAACAGGGGCTGGCGGATGAAATAGATTTTAAGAGGACCGGATGCCACGGATTTTGCGAACGCGGTCCCCTGGCGGTTATTTATCCCGAGGAAATCTGTTATACGCAGGTTCAGCCCGAAGATGCCGCGGAAATTGTGAAGAGCACTAAGGAAAAAAAGATTGTCGAGCGTCTTCTTTACGTCGACCCCGTAACCGGAAAGAAGATAAAGCGCGAACCTGATATTCCTTTCTATAAGAACCAGCAGAGATTCGTGTTCGGACCGAACCGGTGGATAGACCCGCGGTCCATAGAGGATTACCTGTATATAGGTGGTTACAGCGCATTATCGAAAGCGCTTTTCGAGATGGGCCCGGAAAAAGTTCTGGCTGAGATAAATAAGGCGGATTTGAGGGGCAGAGGAGGCGGCGGGTTCCCGGCAGGAAGGAAATGGGAGGAGACCAAGAATGCTCCCGGAGAAATTAAGTACGTCATAGTCAATTGCGACGAAGGGGATCCCGGCGCTTATATGGACAGGTCTCTTATGGAGGGAAATCCGCACAGCGTTCTGGAAGGCCTGGTCATCGGCGCTTTAGCTATAGGCGCTCATGAAGGCTTTATCTATGTGCGGCAGGAATACCCGGTGGCATGTTCGAATATAGAGTGGGCAATAAAACAGGCTGAGGAGTACGGCCTTTTAGGTGACAATATTCTAGGTTCCGGTTTCAATTTTCATGTCAAGGTTCACCGGGGAGCCGGTGCTTTTGTCAGTGGAGAATCAAGCGCACTGATGGCAGCCATTGAGGGCAAAGTGGGTGAACCCAAGCTGAAATATATCCATACCGCCATAAGCGGCATCAAAGAAAGGCCGTCCAACTTGAACAATGTGGAGACCTGGGCCAATGTGCCGCTGATTATAGATAAAGGAAGTGACTGGTTCAGGTCCATCGGCAGTGAGGGCAGCAAGGGAACTAAGATTTTCTCACTGGTAGGCAAGGTAAATAATACCGGCCTCGTAGAAGTTCCTATGGGTATGACCTTGAGGCAAATTATCTACGATATAGGCGGAGGCATTCCCAAGGGCAAGAAGTTCAAGGGAGTTCAAACAGGTGGCCCTTCGGGAGGGATTATTCCGGAACAGTTTCTCGATACACCCATTGATTTCGATGAATTAACCAAGCTTGGCTCCATGGTCGGCTCCGGCGGCATGGTCATCATGGATGAAGACACGTGCATGGTCGATACGGCCAGGTATTTCATAGATTTCTGCTGTGAGGAATCCTGCGGCAAGTGCATCCCCTGCCGTGAGGGCTTGAGAGTGCTCCGCGAGATTCTGACCGATATTAGCGAAGGCAGAGGTAAGGAAGGGGACATAGAAGCTATTGAGGAAATAGCCCAGGTTATGGCTGATGCATCGCTCTGTGCTCTGGGAAAAACTGCGGCCAACCCCGTCCTGACTACGCTGAAGTATTTTGGAGACGAGTATGAGGCTCATATAAAGGAGAAACGCTGTCCCGCCAAGGTCTGCAGCGATCTGATCAACTACTATATCGACCCGGATAAATGTGAAGCCTGCATGATTTGCCTGCGGAGCTGCCCGGGAGATGCCATCCATGGAGAAAAAGGGGTCGTACACTGGATCGAACAGGAAAAATGCACTAAGTGCGGGATGTGCTATCAGCTCTGCCCGACTAAATTCTCGGCTATAGTCAAAATTTCGGGAGAACCTGTGCCTGCTCCGGTGCCGGGGAAGGCAGTGGCTCGTAAAAAAGGAGGTTAGAATGGATACTTCCGTAACCTTAGAGATAGACGGCAAAAAAGTAAAGGCGAAAGAGGGGGCTACAATATTTCAGGCGGCCAAGGAGGCCAATATCGAGATACCTTCGTTATGTGAGCATGAAAAGCTGGCTCCTTATGGCGCCTGTCGCATTTGCAGCGTTGAAGTGGAGAAGAAGGGGAAGAGCCAGGTCGTGGTTGCCTGCGGTTATCCCGTTGAAGAGGGAATAAGGGTGAAAACCAGGTCGCCAAAGATAGATAAAATAAGGAAAGTCATTATCGAGCTGATTGCGCCTGTCCTGTCGAAAGAAGGGATGGGGACAATAAAAACGCTGGCAAGTGAATACAAAGCAGATGTTTCCCGATTCATGCCCAGATTTAAAGCCACACCAACCAGATGCATTCTCTGCGGAAAATGTGTGCGGTACTGTTCCGAAGTTGTATTTCGCAATGCCATAGGATTTGTCGGTAGGGGCACCGGGCGCAGAGTTGTATTTTTCCCTGAGAGGGCCTCAGCCTACTGTGCTACGTGCCAGCAATGTTTCGGAGTTTGTCCTACGGGTAAAATAGGTTCCGAAACAACCGGTGACGTTTTTTCAGGCTTTTCTATCGAAGACTATATATCAGGGAAGATGTCCTAGTTATAAGCTAGTGGCCTAATCTATCATAACAGGGAGGCGCAAATGATTTTAATCGGCGAAAGCATCCATATCATTTCCAAGAACGTCAACGATGCAGTCAAGGAGCGTAACCAGAAAGTAATAGAGGACCTGGCCAAAGCACAGACCACAGCCGGGGCGAATTATATAGACCTGAATATGGGACCGGCGAAAAAGGACCCGGAGGAAATAACCCAGTGGCTGGTTAATGCCATACAGGGAGTAACCGATTTACCGATATCGGTGGATACTCTGAACCCCGTGGCTATGGAAGCCGGCCTTAAAACCTGTAAGAAAAGACCTCTGCTCAATTCGGCTTCGGGAAGGACCGATAGCAAAGAGCATATGCTGCCACTGGCCAAGAAATATAATACCCATGTGGTTATTTCGGTATTGACGGATAGAGGCTGCCCGCCGGATGTTGATTCCAGGATAGAGAGCATTATGGAAACCGTGGCGCTGGCCAACGACATGGGAATCCCTAACGAAGACATCTGGGTTGACCCCATTATATTGCCGGTGAGCGCTGACCAGAAGCAGGTGAGAGAGGCGGTGGAATTTGTAGGTATGCTGGCCGACCTGCTTCCCGGCGTTAAATCGACCGTGGGTCTGTCAAACGTTTCGAACGGAACGCCGGAAGAGCTCAGGGGTATATTAAATCGAACTTATATGGTGATGCTGGGCAGAAACGGATTATATTCGGCCATTGCCGACGTGCTGGATCCCGAGCTTGTTCGACTGAATAAAGGAGAACTCCCCAAGATTGTCGACCTTATCTATAAGACCATGGACGGCGAGGCTCCGGATATGGGTTCACTGTCCAAAGAGGAACAGGATTACGTGAAAACGGTTAAGGTTCTAATGGGAGAGACGCTGTATTCTCATGCCTGGCTTGAGAGCTAGGAGTAATTAAAAGGAGCGGATAATGGACTATAAAGCACCTGTGGAAACGTATTCGGGAAGAGTGGCGGAAGTAGTTCTCGGAAAAGGAGAAAAAGCTCTAAAGATCGGAGGGGAAAACGTCCTTCCGCTTCATTTTTTTGAAGGTCAGATAGAGAATCGACCGCGACTAGCTCTGGAAATATTTGATAGCGAGCCGAAGGCCTGGACGGAGTGGGAACGGCGGCCATATGAGGGCGTTCTTGCCGACCCGGTAGCCTGGGCTAAGAAATGCATCGAACTGGGCGCCGACCTGATTTGCCTGAGGCTGGTTAGCACCGACCCGGCCGGGGATAATGCTCCGGCGGACAAAGCAGCTGCCGTGGTCAAGCAGGTAGCATCGGCTATATCGACACCGCTTATCATCTACGGTTCTGGCGATGAGACAAAAGATATCGAAGTCCTGAGCAAGGTGGCCGAAGTCTGTGATGGTGAAAACCTGCTCCTCGGTCCCCTAGCCAAAGAAAACTATGAACCGATAAGCAAAGCGGCTCTGGACCACGGCCATTGCGTAATAGCTCAGACACCGCTGGATATTAACCTGGAGAAGGAGCTGAATGTAAAGCTGTTAAAGACATTCCCCAAAGAACGGATAGTCATCGACCCGCTGAGCTCGCCGCTGGGCTACGGCATGGAATACAGCTTTACGATAATGGAAAGGACCAAGCATATCGGCATCATGTTCGGTGATAATACCATGCAGATGCCCATAATAGCCGACCTTGGCAGCGAGGCCGGTAAAACCAAGCAGGCTAAAGAGAATGAAAAGCAAGGGCTTTTGTGGGAAAGCGTTACGGCACTCAGCTTGCTGTTAGCCGGTGCCAATATTCTGGTGCTGCGCCAACCCGAAAGCTTGAAGCTGATGAAAGAGGCGATTGACGGCAAAATATAATATTGATAACTATTCCTAATAGTATTATAATTCTGATAAATAGCCTGCTGAAAGGAGATTAATATAATGGCTGTAGTAGCGAAAAAGAAACATACGCGGAAAGACACGGTCGACGAAATAATACGGGCGGAGGATAAATGGGAACCCGTAGGTCATACCCCGATGCCTGAGATCCCCGATTTGAGAAACTGGGATATGCGGCTGATGAAGACCTATAAACCGCTCTACGCACCCATGTGTGATCTATGTTGCTTCTGTACTTACGGCAAATGCGACCTAACGGGTGATAAAAGAGGGGCTTGCGGCATCGATATTTCGGCCCAGCAGGCCAGGGTTGTGCTTCTGGCATGCTGCATGGGAATGTCGGCTCACGGTGGGCATGGCCGCCATGTGCTTCATTATTTGATTGAAAAATATGGCCGAGACTACCCGATTAACCTTGGAGACCAGATAGGTGTTGAAGCGCCACATATAAGGACAGTACTGGGAATGAAGCCGGAAACTCTGGGTGATCTGGAGAAAGCTCTTGAGTATATGGAGAGCCAGCTTATACATCTTATCTCCTCACTGCATACTGGACAGGAGGGTTCTTCCCTGGACTATGAGTCTAAGGCTCTCCATGCTTCGATGCTAGACCATGTGGGTATGGAGGTCTGCGATATTGCAGAGATTGTAGGTTTCGGCTTCCCAACATCCGTAGCTGAGACTCCCCTGGTGGACATGGGCTGGGGGTCGATTGACAAAACGAAACCAACTATTCTTTTAGTAGGTCATAATCCAGTCACCGCTGTACCAATTGTTGATTATATAAACGCCAATGGCTTGCAGGATAAGGTTGAGGTTGGCGGTATTTGTTGCACTGCCCTGGAGGTGACGAGGTATAGTGAAAGGGCCAAGATAGTAGGTCCGTTGTCTCGCCAGCTTTACTTCGTCCGGACAGGTTTTGCTGATGTCATCGTCACCGACGAGCAATGTATAAGGACGGATATCGCTATAGAAGCTGCCAAGGTGGGCACCGCTTTGATAGCTACCACAGATAAAGCGTGCTACGGCCTTGATGATTATACTAAGAAAGAAACCAGCGAAATCATAAACGATATGCTTGAGGGCAAACAGGCGCTGATTTTCGACCCGGATAAGGCGGCTGAGGCTGCGGTCAAGGTTGCCATGGAACTGGCGCCGAAAAGGAAGAAACAGCTTGTGACGCCTGAACAGGTGCCCGAGTTGGCTAAGGACCATGAGCTGTGTAATCTATGCACCCAGGTCTGCCCCAATCTGCTGCCGGTTGGCGATGCCATCGAAGCGGCTAAGGACGGCAACCTGGAGCCATTGGCCGAGGTGTTCAGCAAATGTATCGGCTGCGGCAAGTGTGAGCAGGAGTGCCCTCATCATGTGCCCATTTTCAGGATGATGCAGGCTGTGGCCGGTAGTGAAACGTGGAAAGTAAGGGCGGGGCGAGGACCGGTTATGGATACGGAGATAAGAAAGGTCGGAGCGCCGATTGTTCTCGGTACTATACCTGGGGTGATTGCCATCGTTGGTTGCTCCAACTTCCCCGAAGAAATCAGCGAGGTGGCTGACATAGCTGAAGAGTTTGCCAAGAGAAAATACATCGTGGTGTTGACCGGCTGTTCGGCTATGGCCGCAGGGATGAAAAAGGACAAAGAGGGCAAGACAATTTATGAGAAATATCCACCCAATTTTGATGCCGGTGGAGTCCTTAATATAGGTTCGTGCGTGTCCAACGCTCATATCACAGGCGCCGCTATGAAGATTGCCAACATCTTCGCTGCTTTGCCTCTCAGGGGCAATTATGAAGTCATAGCCGATTATGTTTTGAACAGAGTAGGCGCCTGCGGTCTGGCCTGGGGGGCTATGTCCCAGAAAGCGGCATCCATCGCCACCGGCTGCAACCGGCTGGGAATCCCGGTGGTCTTAGGCCCCCATTCCGCGAAGTATAGAAGGCAATTCATAAGCCGCAAGGGGGAGGATGACTGGACGGTGATGGACGGCAGAGAAAAGAAACTCGTAAATACGGAAGAGCCGTCCCCCGAGCACTTGATTACCGTGGTGGAATCCAAAGAGAGAGCGATAATCACCATGGCTAAACTGTGCATCAGGAAAAACGATACTCCTCAAGGGCGACAGTTGAAGTTGACCCACTATATCTCGCTGCATAAGCAATATATGGGTGGCCTTCCTGACGACCTGCACCTGTATGTTAGAAAGACCTCTGATATTCCGATCTTCTTTAAGAAAGAAGTAGCGGCTTATCTGGAGAAAGTCGGATGGAAGGAGAAACCGGTTTTAACGCTTCCGACGTTGATAGGTACCTATCCGTCTGAAGTGCCGATAGAATCGGTCGTGCACTAAGGAGCTTAATTATAGAATCTATGCGAATTCTGGTAGTTATTCAAGGCCATTACGGCCAGAGAATTGCCGACAACATAAGAAATTGCGGTCCGGCAGGATGGAAGGTGTATTCATTCACCTTTCCGCAGGCGTTGCCGGCAATAATCGATGACGCCGACGATTTTCTGCCTAAAGAGTTGCCGGCGGCCGACCTGTTGATATCCCTGGGCGAGCATCCGGGAGTGGCTCAGATGATTCCCGATATAGTGAAAAAAAGCGGAGCCGAGGCAGTTATCGCTCCGGCGGACAACCGCACCTGGTTCCCGCCCGGACTGGCCAAGCAAGTTAATCGTAAACTGGAATCGATGGGAGTGGATATGGTTTATCCCGTGCCGTTCTGCACTCTCTCGGAGAAAGATAGCCAGAACCAGTTTATCCTGGAGTTTACCAAATATTTCGGTAAGCCGGAATTTGATATCGAGCTTGACGGAGATAAAGTAAAGCGAGTTACCGTTGGCAGGGGCTCTCCCTGCGGCTGCAGTCCGTATGTGGCTGATGGTCTGGTCGGGATCTGGGGAAGGGATGCTGTAGAGAAGGCCGGACTTCTTCATCACCAGTACCCGTGCCTGTCGACGATGGTGATGGACCAGGAATTCGAAGACACTTTAATGCACCGCGCCGGTCTTATGACCAAGCTGGCGACGGAAGAAGCTATTAAAACTGCTAAGGTAACATGAGGAGGTTTTATTATGACAGCGATTTTGCCGTATCATAGAGTTAACATATTAACCGGCACGCAGCAGGCAACGGTGATCGAAGATTACCGTGAGTGTGCCGACATGATCAAGCGGGCTGAGAGACCTCTCCTGGTGCTGGGCATGCTGGTATTGAGAACTACTCTGGGCGAGAAATCGCTTATCGAATACGGCGTGGAACTGGCTAAAACGCGTGATATACCTATATGCGCCACGGCTCACACCAAGAAAAAGTTGCTCGAACTGGGCGTTGAACCGGCCAGCAGCTATGATATTGCTGAGATAATAAATCATCTAAAAGACCCGGACTGGATGGGAGTTAAGAAGGAGGGCAATCACGACCTGGTGATGTTCCTCGGCTTCAGGACCGACCTCGGCGAGCAGGGCTTGTCGACACTGAAGCACTTTGCACCGCATCTGAAGACCATGACTTTATGCAAGTTCTACTATCCCAACGCCAGTTATTCCCTTCCGAACCTGGCGCAGGACGAGCAATGGAAGGAATTTCTGGATAATCTTATAATAAATTTAAATAGCAAGGAGGCATAATAAAATGGCAGGAATTTTTCCGGTAGATGTTGGACCTCAGTATGAAGGTGAAGTAATCAGGAAAGCCGACTTATATGTTGAGTTCGGTGGACCGAATGTGAAAAGCAAATTCGAGTTGGTCACTCTGAAAAATCCTGATGAAATCGAGGACCAGAAGATTGAGGTCATCGGCCCGGATATTAAAGACATGAAAGAGGGTGAGAGCTATCCACTTGGTCTGATGATCGACGTGGCCGGCGCCAAACTTGAGAAAGATATGGAGCCGGTCTTCGAAAGAAGAATGCACCTTTATGCCAACTACATAGAGGGCCTCTATCATATGAACCAGAGAGACGAAATCTGGATGAGGTTGAACAAAGATTCCTTCGGTAAAGGGCTCGACTCCTTTGAAGCCATTGGCCAGATTTTGATGTTCCTATATACATCCGAGCTGGATGTTATCGAAAAGATATCTATCACTTTCATTACCGACGAAAAGAAAGTCGAGGAAGAGCTGGCCAAGGCCCGGGAAATATATAAGGCAAGAGACGAACGGGCCAGAGGCCTGAAAGAAGAGGACGTAGAGGAGTTTTATAGCTGCGCCCTTTGTCAGAGCTTCGCTCCGACCCATATCTGCATCGCTACACCGGAAAGGATCGCTAACTGCGGAGCCATCAGCTGGTTCGACGGCAGGGCTGCCTATAAGCTGGACCCAGAGGGGCCGGTGCAAGAAGTGAAGAAAGGCGAATGCGTCGACCCGATAAGGGGCGAATATGTGGGCTGCAACCAATTGGGTGCTGTAAAGTCTATGGGAACTTATGACCGGGTCTTCCTTCACAGCGCATTCGAGCATCCGCATACATCGTGCGGCTGCTTCCAGGCGATATGGTTCTATATTCCAGAAGTCGACGCTTTTGGTCTGGTACACAGAGATTTCGCCGGGCCGACGGTAGTGGGAGTGCCGTTCTCAACCATGGCGGCGGATACCAGCGGTGGGCGGCAGGTAGAGGGCTTTCTGGGAATGGCTCTCGAGTATCTGAGGTCACCTAAGTTCCTTATCGCCGATGGCGGCCTCAAGCGCTGCGTGTGGATGCCCAAGGAGATCAAGGAAAGATATAAGGATGCCATACCCGCGGACGTATACGATAAGATAGCTACCGAAGACGATGTTAAGAACGTCGATGAACTGGTTGCCTACCTGGACAAGGTAGGTCATCCGTGGGTCAAGGGCGAAGTTGAGCTTCCCGTATAGAATGAGCTAGGAGGTATTTCTATGGCGCTAAAAGGGACCGATATTGTAAAGAAGCTTCCCGAGGGAGGCAAGAAGAACTGCCGCGAGTGCGGTTTTCCTACCTGTTTTGCCTTCGCTATGAAGCTGGCTTCCGGCGGCGTCGCGCTGGAAAAATGCACGTATATATCCGCCGAAGTTAAGGCAGAGTTGGAAGAGGCCCTGGCACCGCCAATTAAGCCCGTAACCATCGGTTCCGGTAAAAATGCCCTGGTCATCGGTGGTGAGGAAGTGGTATACAGGCACGAGAAGACCTTTGTCCATCAGCCGGGCATTGCCCTGCTTATCTCGGACGAAGAAGCCGATGCCAAGATTGAAGAGAAACTGAATAAGATAAAAGAACTGCAGTTCCCATGGGTGGGGATTACTCTGGAGGCGAACGTTTTAGCGCTGCACTTCGAATCGGGCGACAAAGCCAAATTCGAAGCGCTGGTTAAGAAAGTCTGCGACAGCACGAATTTACCACTGGTATTAATGTCCGAAGATGTTGATGTGCTGCTTTCGGCAAAGAATATATGCGGTGACAGAAAACCGCTGCTGTATGCGGTTACCAAAGATAATATCGATAAAATAATCGCCGGAATAAAGAGCTCTCCAACTCCTGTGGTGGCCAAGGCCAACAGCGTGGAAGAGCTTATACCGTTGACCACCAAGCTTAAGGAAGCCGGCCTGGAAGAAATTGTGCTTGACCCCATAGCCAAGAATATACAGGAAGCCATCAGGGACCAGACGCTCATCCGTCGTGCTGCTCTGAAGCAGAACTTCAGGCCACTGGGTTATCCCACTATCGGCTTCCCCTGTTTTATCGGCAAGGATGAAATCAGGCAGGTCCTGCTGGCGGCTATGTTTGTAATAAAATTTCCCGGCGTTATCGTACTGTCCGACTTCGATAAATACTCATTGCTACCATTGCTGGTACACAGGTTGAATATCTATACCGACCCGCGCATACCTATGTCAGTGGAGGAGAAGCTTTACGAGGTCCTAGAGCCGAACGAAGAATCACCGGTTCTAGTTACAAGTAATTGGGCTTTGACTTACTTCATTGTGTCGGGAGAGATCGAGGGCAGTAAAGTTCCGTCCTGGTTGTTGGTTAAGGACACCGAAGGGCTTGGTGTACTTACCGGCTGGGCTGCCGGCAAGTTCTCCGGCGATTCGATAGGCCCGTTCGTCAAGAAATCAGGTATCGAAGACAGGGTAAAACACAAGAGACTGGTCATACCTGGCAAGGTAGCACGCATTAAGGGCGAGCTAGAAGAGGCGTTGCCCGGCTGGGAAATCATAGTCGGTCCCAGAGAAGCCAGTGAGATACCGGCTTACTTACCTGGCCTGGTGAAGAAGTGGCAGCAGAACTGACGAGTGAACTGAAAGACATTCTGACTGAGGGGAAGAGAGATCGACGCCATTTAATATACCTTCTGCAGCAGGTACAACGTAAGTTCGGCTATATTTCGAAGGAGGCGATGCTGGCCATCGCTGGTTTTCTGGAGATTCCGGAAAGCAGGGTGTACGGCATCGCTACTTTTTATAACCAGTTCCGCTTTACACCCCTGGGCAAGCACGCTGTAAAAGTTTGCATGGGAACCGCCTGTCATCTGGCAGGTGGCCGGCTGGTGCTGGAGGCGATGGCCCGCGAGCTCGATGTCGATGTAGGAGGCATTACACCTGACCATGATTTCAGCCTGGACAGGGTAGCCTGTGTTGGCTGCTGTGCTCTGGCTCCCGTGGTGGTGGTTAACGATGAAGTTTATCCCAGGATGACGCCACCGAAGGTGGAAGAGATGCTGGTTACTATTAAACCCGCCGGTGGGGAAAAGCCCGAAAAGCAATAAAGGAAACAAACGTAGTCCCGACCCTTTAGGGTCGGGCTCCCAAGGCTAAAGCCTCGGGGCTACATATTAAATTGGGTTGATTTGAGAAGATGCTCCGATCGCATTTGGCGGACGCTTAAGAAAAAGTTTTATGATGACCTTTGAAGAAATTCAGAAACAGGCGAAGGCGGACTGGGACGCCGGCTATCATGGCGAAGCCCCGCATATATTTATCGGCACGGCGAGCTGCGGGCGCGCTGCCGGCGCTTTGCCGGTCGTCGAGGCTTTTAAAAGAGAGCTGGCGAAGGCAAAGGCAGCGGCTAAGGTTACGGAGGTCGGCTGCATCGGGCTTTGCTCCCTGGAACCGCTGGTGACTATAATCAAGCCGGGCTCTTTCACTGTTTGCTATAACAATGTGGCTCCACAGGCTGTGCCCACGCTGGTGGAGGGCTATATACTGGGTGATGACCCCTGCCTTGAACTGGCACTGGGTACACTTGACGGCGGCGACGGCGAGGCGGTTAATATCCCCGAACTTATTAGGTTCGAGCATGAGCACCGACTGCTGCTGCGCAACTGCGGCTATATAGACCCGGTAAATATCAATCACTATATCGCCAATGGCGGCTACGTCAGCCTGAATAAAGCTCTAAAGATGACGTCTGATGACATAATCGACGAGATAAAGAAATCTGGCCTCAGGGGCCGCGGTGGTGCCGGTTTCCCCACGGGCAGGAAGTGGCAGCAGTGCCGCGAAGCGCCGGGAGAAACCAAATACATTATCTGTAACGCCGATGAAGGTGACCCTGGTGCCTTCATGGACCGGGTAGTACTTGAAAGCGACCCGCAGCAGGTCATAGAAGGCATGATTATCGCCGCGTACGCCGTCGGCGCTCATAACGGCTTTGTATATATTCGTGCCGAGTATCCGCTGGCTGTCGAGCGGCTGAGAATTGCGCTGGAGCAGGCCAGAGATCTGGGGCTGCTGGGCGATAATATTCTGGATAGTGGTTTTGATTTTGATATAGAAATAGTCCAGGGCGCCGGCGCCTTTGTCTCAGGGGAATCGACAGCACTCATGTATGCCATCGAAGGCAGACGGAGTATGCCCCGACCGAGACCGCCCCATTCGGTGGAGGCCGGCCTATGGGGCAAACCAACCGTGCTTAACAATGTCAAGACCTATGCCTATGTTCCATTGATATTGGGTCGGGGCGCGGATTGGTTTTCCGCCATCGGCACCGAGCGTAGCAAGGGGACGGCCGTCTTTGCGCTGGCCGGAAAGACCGTGAATACCGGCCTCGCCGAGGTTGCTATGGGCACCACGCTACACGAGCTTATTTATGATATCGGCGGCGGCATACAGGGCGATAAGACCTTTAAAGCAGTGCAGATTGGCGGGCCTTCCGGTGGCTGTTTGCCGGAGAACATGCTCAAAACGCCGGTGGATTTCGATTCGCTGCGCCAGGCCGGTGCCATAATGGGCTCTGGCGGCGTTATAACGATGGACCAGGACAACTGCATGGTCGACACCGCGAAATTCTTCCTCGATTTCACTCAAAAAGAGTCCTGCGGCAAATGTTCCACCTGCCGCATCGGCACCAGGCAGATGCTCGACATACTGGAAGATATAACCACCGGCAAAGGCAAGATGGAGGACCTGGACCTGCTGGTTGAGTTGGGAGAAGATATCAAGGGCGGCTCGCTATGCGGTTTGGGAGTAACCGCCGCCAACCCCATACTGACCACTATTAAGTATTTTCGTGATGAGTATGAAGCTCACATCGTCGAAAAGCGATGTCCGGCGCTGGTGTGCAAAGAGCTGATCGCCTATTATATACTTCCCGAAAAATGCGAGCGGGCCTGCGAGCACTGCGTCCTGTCCTGTCCGGTGAAAGCCATTACCACCAATGAGAAGGGTATAAAGGTAATCGATCAGACCAAGTGCACTAAATGCGGTAGCTGTCTCCTCCTCTGTCCCCCCGAATACAACGCCGTCGTCAAACTATCACCACCAAGTTTGGTTCCCGTTTCAGAAGCTAAGAAGCCAGAATAGCAATTCAATCAATTTTGACGCGCTTGTGGTCGACGGTTATACTGGTGTAATCTTCACAAGGGGGTGTGGTCATGTCTGAAATCTGCTGGATGTCGGCCGTCGAGCTTTTATCCGCTTACAGGAAAAAGCAGCTTTCACCGGTTGAAGTGGTTAAAGCGTTGCTGACAAGAATCGACGAGATAAACCCCAAAATAAATGCCGTCGTTACCAGGACCGATGACATGGCTGTGTCAGCAGCCGATGAGTCCGAAAAAGCCTTTCAGAAGGGAACCCCTAGGCCTCTGGAAGGCGTGCCGATTCCTATCAAGGACAACGTTTTCACCAAAGGCGTCAGGACAACGTTTGGCTCCAGACTGTACGAAAATTTCGTGCCGGATAGGGATGCCATTCTGGTGGAGCGTTTAAAGAATGCCGGTGCCGTCATATTCGGCAAAACAAACATGCCGGAGTTCGGACTGGTTGGCATTACAGATAACCTGATATTCGGCAAAACGGTAAACCCCTGGAATTTAAAAAGGACATCGGGCGGTTCCAGCGGCGGCGCCGGAGCTGCTGTAGCAGCCGGACTGTGCCCGGTGGCACACGGCAACGACGGCGCCGGCTCCATAAGGATCCCTTCAAGCTTCTGTGGCGTGTTCGGCCTCAAGCCAACCTTCGGCAGGGTACCCATTTATCCCCATTTGCCCGGCTGGGAAACGATAAATCATGAGGGCGTGCTTTCCCGGACGGTAGAGGATAACGCGCTTATTCTGGATGTCATGGCCGGCCCTTCGATTTACGACGCTGTTTCGCTGCCTCAGTATCCGGGAAAATTTCAGAAAGATATGAAGGGTGATATCAAAGGTCTGCGCCTGGCCTTCTGCTCCGACCTCGGCGGCGGCTTCCCCGTGGACGGGCAGGTACTCGAGATTAGCCGGAAGGCAGCCTTCAGCTTCAAGGAGCTGGGCTGCACAGTGGAGGAGATAAAACCGGGCTGGCTGAGTCTGGAGCCTGATTTATTGGTAACTCTGCTATCGGAAACATTAACGGCCCATGAAAATGAGCTAGATAAATACAAAGAAATAGTGTTTCCTCCTTACACATCGTTCCTGGATGTTGCCACAGCTTTCACTAACCGCGATGTAATCGGAGTGCAGTTCGACCGCTATAAGTTCAATGAGCAGGTCAGTCGGGTCTTTGAAAAATATGATTTATTGTTGACGCCGACGCTGGCTACGGCCGCTTTTGAAGCTGGGGATAAGGGGCCGCTTAATCCGGCGAAAGTAAACGGCGTCGACGCCAGCCCGAGTTCCTGGGTATGTTATACATATCCGTTCAATTTCACAGGCCAGCCGGCGGCTTCGGTACCCTGCGGCTTCAACTCCGAGGGGCTTCCCGTAGGGCTGCAGATCGTGGGCAGGCGCCTCGACGAGGCGGGGGTACTGAGAGCGGCGGCCGCATTTGAAGTGGCACATCCCTGGAGAGATAAAAAGCCACCGTTGACATCGGCCTAGATGAGGAGCTGTGACATATGTGGGAAGCTGAAAAAAAACAGGTTATTGAAGCGGCACAGGAGATGGAACGGAAGGGGCTGGTGGTGGGCACGGCGGGGAACATAAGCTTACGAATCAAAGACCCGTCCGGCCGGGAACTGCTGGCCATTACTCCCACAGGCCGCCGCTACGATTCACTCAAAGTCGATGACATAGTGGTCGTCGACTTTGGCGGGCAGAAGATCGAGGGTGAGCTAAAGCCTACCATAGAAACGATTATGCACATTGAGGTCCATAGGGCGAGAAAAAAGATCAATGCCGTCGTCCACACTCATCCGCCTTTTTGCAGTGCCGTTGCCGTAGCCCGTATGGATATACCTCCGCTGATCGATGAGCAGGTCATCTACATCGGCGGCGAGATAAAGGTGACGGAGTACGCTTTGCCGGGAACCCCGGAGCTGGCCAAAAATGTGGTGGCAGCGCTGGGGCCGCGAAACGCCGTTATACTGGCCAATCACGGCCTTCTGGCCGTAGGCAGGGACATGCGCGAAGCCCTGACCTTCTGCGAGCTGGCCGAAGAGCTGGCCAGGATATATATATCTGCCCTTAGTATAGGTAAGGTCAACCAGCTTCCGGCCGACGTAGTCGAGCTGGAGAAGTCACTATTCGCGGCTACATATGGCGGGTCCGGATAGTGAGGAGGTCAGCTGGCTGGCTTTTTGGCCGACTCTCCTATCACCAGTGACAGTGTAAACGACACGACGAGAAGTCCGGCGGCGAAGGCCAGCGGCACAATGTACTGCCCGGTGGCCCCTCTAATAAGCTCTATTACCGGCACGATAATCACGGCGGCAATGTTGCCCAAAAACTGCAGCCATCCGACCGAGATACCGGCATACTTGGTGCCCGTGATCTCGGCGGACATGGTCAGCATGATGGGCAGTGCCGAGATCAGGAAGAAGCCCAGGATTATACCGTTCAGCATATTGAGCGAGTAGCTCTTGGAAATCATCAGGGCGAAAACTCCCATGGCGCCGATAGCACCGGCCGCTATCAGAAATGGTTTTCTCCTCATGAGTTTGTCGGAAATAACGGGTATCACAATGCAGCCGATTATGCCGCTCAAAATCAGGACGGCCGATATGGTGCCGGCATCAGTCATTGCGATTCCGTGCACTTCGTTCAATATCTTCTCCAGCCACGTGGCCAGCCCGTTAAAGACCCCGATGCCAATTAAGGCGATGAAGCCGAGGATGACGAAGTTGCGGATTTTCAAAATATGTCCGATGCCTCGCCAGCCAACCTCTGCCTGTGCTTCAAGCTCTCTGACCGGTGTTTCAGGTTTAGTTTTAACCAGCGTAAAGAACAGCACGATGCCCAGGAGGCCGATGGCACCGTAGATTAGGAGCATCGTTTCGAAGCTCAGGGATTCTACCAGTATAGGCGTGGCGCCCAGCGCCACCATCATGCCCACGAACAGCGCCAGCGAACCGAGCCCCACGGCGGTGGCCTCTTCCTTCTGCGGAAACCAGGTTACGGCCAGCTTGGTGACGCCGTTTAGTATAAATGGCTGGCCGATGGAGATACCTATCTGGGAGATCAAGAGCAGTGTGAACGAGTGGGGACCGGCCAGGCGGAGCATGGCAAATACGCCCGTAAACAGGGCGCCTATGCCCACGCCGTATTTGAAGCCCTTCCTGTCGATAATCATTCCAGCCGGTAGTGTGAGCAGTACCTGCACTATGGGGAACATCAAAGTCAATAGTGATACGGTGAGGGCAGTTATGCCGAACCGTGCTTCGATAAAAGTATCGATGGCGGCGAAGTTGAGCCAGTAAAGCTGGGTCAGTGCCGCCACGAACATGTAGACAGCCAGGACGACCCATCGGTACCTGTAGACTTTGTATTGCTCCATGGCGCTGCTTTCTCCTTTCTTTTACGAGCGGAAAAAGAGTGAATTAAACCCTCGGAGAGATAGTATACCACCTGGAGCGGGCGACTTCACGTTGTGGCGGAGATAATTTTTTGACGTAAAGATAAGGCAAACGTGATTGGTAAAAGCGGTTAAATTCTAGCGTCTACCTCTAATGGGTGAAGTTCGAAAAAAGCTGCGAAAACTCTTCTATTCTTTCACGATAAACGCTGTGTCCGCAGCCTTGAAAGATATGTACCTCGCAGTCGGGAATTAGCTCACCGGCAGTGTAAGCCTGATGCGCCGGTACTACCGGGTCATTGGAACCCCAGACCAGCATGGTAGGCATAAGAAGCTGGCAAAGGCTATTAAGAAGCACCGTCGTCTGCCCCTTCGAATTGGTCATCTTCATGCCAATGTCCATGTTTGGATGGCTCAGCGGGTTGTCGAATTTGAACGGCGCATGGAACCGGCGGACCAGCCACTCTAGACCGTTCATCAGAGTTAGGCCGGCTTCACCGAAAGAATTGCAGAAAAACGGCTGCGATAAAAACCTTATCCACAGCGCCGTCTCATAGCCGAGACACCAGCTGCTGATCAGCACCAGCCCTTTTACCTTGCGCGGAAACTTGAGCGCGTAGTGCAGAGCGATGCCTCCCCCGATGGAGTGTCCCATCAGGTAAAAGCTGTCGATACCCACTGCGCTGGAAAAGTCGGCGACAAAGTCGACGAATTCCGGCAAATTAAAGCTGTCGTTAGCCGATTCGCTATAGCCGAAGCCGGGAAGGTCAGGAATATATACCCTGAAATTTTTGGAGAGCGACTCGGCGTTTTTACGCCAGGCTCTGGCGCCTTGGCCGCCGCCGTGAACTATCAGCAGCGGTTCGCCCTGTCCCCCGGCGAGATAGCGTATGTTAAGGTTACCGACCGTTATTGTCTTACTGCGTATGTTGCTCGTTTTTTTAAATTCCTATCTAGAAATGGCGAAGCTACTAATACCTCTTCATGCCTCCTCTGCCGCCGCCACCTCTGCCGCCCTTGCTGCCTCTACCACCTCTGCCACCACTGCCATAGCCGCCTCCACCGCCGTAAGAGCCGCGGCCGCCTCCACCTCCCCTGTTATCGGTACGGGGGCGGGCCCCGCTTACGGAGATCTGCCGGTTGTGCAGCATTTTGCCGTTCATGCCGGTAATAGCTGCCTGACCCGCTGACAGTAACGGCATTTCAACAAATGCAAATCCCTTGGACTGCCCGCTGTATTTGTCCTTTATGACGTTGACCGACGCCACCTCGCCGAATGCCGCGAATTCGTCCCGTAGCTCCTCGTCCGTTACCTCATAGGCAAGGTTGCCTACATAAATATTCAATTAAGGTTTTCCTCCTTTGTTTAATACGTGGCATGCATAGGCCAGAGTACCCGGCCTATGCATGTCTTTAGTGAAGCAGTTTTATCTGCTTAGTTTGACCTTGTTGTAGCAATCGCTACAATACACGGGTCTACCTTCGCGGGGTTCGAACGGCACCTGGGCATCTTTACCACACTGCGCGCAGGTGGCTGTGAACATCTGCCGTTGAGGCCTGTTGCCATATCGCTCCGATTTCCTTGCCTGTCGGCACGGTTCGCAGCGCTTGGGCTCGTTAGTGTAGCCCCTGGAGGCGAAGAGTTCCTGCTCTTCGGCACTGAAGGTGAACGTGGCTCCGCAATCGGAACACGTTATCTCTTTGTCCTGATAACTCACCGGATGACCTCCTTCCTTATAAAAAAGTTGGTTGAAGCTTGGTCATCCAGCACTTGTGTAAATGTGCTAACATAAACTCAGTCGTGATAACCTAAACTGAAACCACTAGACGAGAATTATACACCATGTGTCAAGCCTTAGCAAAAATACACATGTGGCCCCCGCTTCAAAAATGGCTTATAACGGTCGTTTCAGGGTATAATTATGAGTCCCACCAAAGATTTTGGGGGCTTGATTGTTTCACTACTGAATTCGGAGGATTTATATGGGTAAGACGATCGTAGTAGCGGGCAAAGGAGGCGTAGGCAAGACGGCTTTAGCTGCGCTGCTCATAGACATGCTGTCCAAAAAAGGCGTGGTCCTGGCCATAGATGCCGACCCCAGCACCAATCTGAACACGGCTCTGGGTCTGCCACTGGGCGCCACCGTAGGCAGGGCTCGCGAAGATGTTACCGACGATATTCAGAAGGGGCGGTTGTCGCCTACGGTATCCAAGCAGGACTTGATAGACCAGAAGATCAGAGAAGCCCTGGTGGAGTCATCCAAGATCGATCTGCTGGCCATGGGCCGGCCCGAGGGGCCCGGATGCTACTGCGCCGCCAATCATATGCTGCGCCTGTCCATAGACCGCCTGGCCAAGAATTACGACTATACGGTCATCGATTCCGAGGCGGGAATGGAGCACATAAGCCGCCAGACAACACGAGACGTAGACTATCTGCTGATCGTCACGGACGTGACCATGCGCGGCCTTACCGCAGCCGCCCGGATGAAGGACCTGATTAAGGAGATGAGGGCCAAAGTGGGCAAGGTGGGTCTGGCGGTAAACCGGCTTAAGAATGGGCTGCCGCCGGAGATGGGCAAAGCTGCCAGTGATTTCGGCCTCGAGCTCGTGGCTACCGTAGCCGAGGACCCGAATCTTTCCGACCTGGAGATAAAGGGCAAACCGATTACCGAGCTGCCCGAGAATTCGGCGCTCCGGGCCGGCGCTAAAGAGATAATTTCGAAATTCGGGCTTTAAGTATTTGCGGAGATAAGTTAAATGGCGCTTAAAGATAAGAAACTGGTCAGCCTGCAGGAGATAGAAGGGGCGGTCAGCCCGCATAAGAAGCAGATCGACATGGCGCTGAAAGCCAGGAAAGCGGCCCTCGACTACGTTACCGACATAGCCAGACTGGCCGAGTTTATCGGCGGCAGAGTGGAGTCACTGGGCATAGGCGAGGACTGGGCGGTAAGCAAGGAGATATTTCCCGGCGTGAGCATCTTTTTTGTTTATAACCGCGGCGACGATGAGTTCGAGAGCCGCCTCAAGGTCCTGTTTTCCGGGGACAGGTTAAAGATAATGAGCGGCGAGGATCTGGCCGTCTTTGCTATTTTTTATTCGACACATATGGTTAGATTTGTCAGGGAAAGCAATCCCGGTAAAAAACTGCCAGAGGTATGTTACCGGACATAGCTTAAATTTCCGGACAATAAATGAATGTGATGGCGGGGCTGAAGCCCCGCAGCTTCGTTTTCCTAGTGGTCTATCAGCTATCATGAAAAAGAGAGGTTTGTTTGACTATGCCACAAGATAATTTTGCCGCCCTGTTTTCTCCGTTTAAGGTCAAAAGCCTGGAAATCAAGAACCGGATAGTCATGGCGCCGTTGCAGCTTAGCCTGGGATTCCGCAGCCGGAGAGCTAAAGCTTTCTATATCGAGCGTGCCCGCGGCGGCGTGGGCGCCATCACTCTGGCCGCCACCGCGGTAGATATTCTGGCTTCGGACGAAGCCTGGGGCAAAAGCGGAGCTCTGGCCACGTTCTTGCAGGGAATGTCGGCACTGGTAGCTGATATCCATGACGCCGGGGCCAAGGTCGGCATTCAGCTGTGGCACGGTCTTAATTTTCCAGCCGGGCTTTCCGGCATAGCCGGCGAGCTGGTGGCTCCGTCGCCGGCGGGAGCAGCACGGGAGCTGACGGTGGCTGAAATTAAAATCATAGTCGACAAATTCGCGGCGGCCGCGGCCAGCGCCAGGGAAGCCGGACTGGACTACGTCGACATCCACGGCGCGCATGCCTATCTGCTGCACCGGTTCTTTTCGCCGCTGGACAACCTTCGGAGCGATAAATACGGCGGAAACGTGGAGAAACGCATGACAACGGCCCTGGAGGTCGTCAAAGCCGTCAGAAAGGCGGTTGGTAACGATTTCCCTGTATTCTGGCGTCTATCCGCCGAGGAGGGCGTTGTCGGCGGAATAACTCTTGAGCATAGCTTGAAACTGGCGCAGGCGTTGAAAAAGGCCGGAATCGATGTCATAGACGTGTCTTACGGGCGGTTCGCCAGGCAGATCATGCCGTCAAAAAGGCAGCCGATGGGCACCTACGTTTCGCAGGCCGAGGCCATCAAGGAAGCCGCGGCCATACCGGTGATCGCTGTGGGGCGGATAAACTCGCCCGAGCTGGCCGACGTTATTATATCTCAGAACAGAGCCGACCTGGTATCACTGGGTCGCCAGCTTATAGCCGACCCCGAGTGGGCGAACAAGGCGCGTGAAGGCAGGTTAGATGAAGTGATGGCCTGTGATTCCTGCAATAAAAACTGCGTGAAGTCCATTCCTGAAAACAGAAAACGACTGGGCTCAGACGATCTCTCGCTGTGCAGCGTTAACGCCCGTGCCGGGAAAGAATACCTGGAACAAATAAAAAGCTAAAAGGCAAGACGGTAAGACACTATTCTGTTTCCGCCATGGTTCGACAAGCTCACCACGAGCGGAAAACCTGTTCGTTCGTCCTGAGCCTGTCGAAGGATGAACGAACTTCCTTATAACTGCCGAGATTCTTCTAACTGATACGCCCGAATTCCTTTTCCAGCTGGTGCGAGCTCAGATGTATCATGGTGGGGCGGCCGTGGGGGCAGGTGCGCGGCTGCCTGGTCTGCTCCAGCTGCTTTATCAGCTCTCTCATTTCCTCTGAGCTTAACTTATGTCCGGCCTTAACGGCGCTGTGGCAGGCCACCGACTGGGCGATTTTTTCGTAGCGCCTGTCCGGCTCCTCTTCGCCGGCGATGGAGTCGAGCATCTCGGTAACGGCTGTCGACAGGTCTCCGTCTACGGCTACTGCAGGAACGGCTTTCAGCAGGTAACTCCTGCCGCCGAAGTGCTCCAGGCTGAAGCCGAACTCGCCCAGCAGCTCGCCCTTCGTTTTCAAGACCTCCTCTTGCTTCGGGGTCAGCTCGAGGGTCAATGGCTCCAGCAGTCCCTGGACTTCCACCTGCCGTCGTGCCCGCTGGTCGAGTATTTTTTCGAACAGCACCCTTTCGTGGGCGGCGTGCTGGTCGATGAGATAAAGGCCTTCGGGGCCCTCGGCCATGATATAGTTGCTGGCCAGCTGTCCCACGACCCTCAGTATGGGCAGCGAAAACGTTCCGGCACCCTTAACCGTCCACAGGCTTACCGGCTGTGCCGCCTCGGGTGCTCCGGCTTTAACTTCGGGCATAGGCGCTTTCACCAGCACCTTCTCGATAGACTTCTGCACCGCCGAATAAACGACCTGGGTATTGCGGAATTTTACGTCTCTCTTGGTGGGATGTACGTTGACATCGAGCTCCTGCGGCGGCATTGAGATGTTCAGGACGGCGATGGGGTGCTTGCCGGTCATCAGCAATCCGTGATAGGCGTCTTCGGTAGCCCGGGCCAGCAGGCTGCTGTGAACACAGCGTCGGTTTACGAAGAAGCTCAAATAGCTGCGGCTGGAACGCGACAGCGAAGGCGGGCTGACCAGGCCGGATATGCCCGGGACCTTGTCGGTTTCGCTGATTTCCAGCATTTGCCCGGCGATATCCGGTCCGTAGACTTCAGCCACCACGTCCCTCAGACTGCCGTTGCCGGAGGTCTGGAGGGTGAAGCGGCCGTCGATTACCAGATTGAAACGGACCTCGGGAAAGGCCAGGGCGTACTGGCTGAGCAAATTGGCGATGTGTCCGCTTTCGGTGGTCGCCGACTTCATGAATTTGAGCCGGGCGGGGACGTGGCGGAACAGATGATGCACGGTAACGGTGGTGCCCTGCGGCCGGGTGCGCTTGTCTCTTTTAGTGACGTTACTGCTCTTGAGGTACAGATAGGTGGCTGCGGCATCGGCATCGTCCCTGGTCAGTATCTCCACCTCGGCTGCGGCGGTGATGCTGGGCAGGGCTTCGCCGCGAAAGCCCAGCGTGGCTATTTTTTCCAGGTCGGTTTCCGTCTCTATCTTGCTGGTGGCGTAGCGGTGAAAGGCGCGTTCCGCTTCGTTGGCGGGTATGCCGCTGCCGTTGTCGGTCACCCTGATGAGGCGCACGCCGCCGTCCTGCGCTTCGACCGATATCTGCGTGGCGCCGGCGTCCAGCGAGTTCTCCACCAGCTCCTTTGCCACCGCCGCCGGCCTGTCCACCACCTCACCGGCGGCAATTTTGGACACAACCTCGCAGGACAGAATTCTGATGGGCATGGTTTATTTTACACGCTGCAGGGTGGTGCATCAATTTGCAACCCCTCTCCGTCAACACAGGGGCGACGCAAAAAAGAGGTAGCCTGAAAAGCAGCGTTAACTAAGTGGCGTAAATCAACTAGCCAAGATTAGTTTCTTATGGCGTACAATAATAGTCTTAGATACTGCTACGGCATTCTTGATTTCTGTTTTTGTTTGTTTATCAATTGGGTCTCTAACATCTATCAATTCTGTATCTTCAAACAGATATAGTCGAGTACAATCTACGTAAGAGTCGTGAGCCAGGCATTTATAATTTGCTGCCTTTATGCTTACTTGACAGATCAATAATTCTGGTTGCTTCCGGACAAATTGTCTAATGCCAGTATTTATGAAGAATCCCCATGGTTCTGGGTCTTTGTGCACAATGACGACAAGTTTATCCTTTGGGATTGGTTTAGTGTGGCGAGATTTCTTAACATGATAGATATACCATATAGCTGGCATTAGTATATCTATCCAACATGTGATAGGTAATCTAACAAATCATCCGAATTTGCAAATAACTCTGCTATACTCTCAACTGGAATAACAACGCTTTTTTTGTTTCCCCTTTTATCCCAACTTTTTTTATACGCATCATCATGAGTACCTTTTATCATGCGGTCATGCGGTGTATGAATGATTTGTTCCAAACACTCAATGTCTGAATCGCTTAGGTAGTCAAGGTTCGGTTTCCTTAAAGGGATAACCCTAGTACCCTTAACCTTAATTCCATCGACGGTCGTTTCGGCAGCTTCTTTTAATAAATCATAGGCGTTTGACGGGGTGGCCCCCCGTTCCATGGCACAATATGTTTCACCAAATATGAATCTGCCATATTTCTCAAGGCTGCGTTTATCTGCCAAATAAAGTAATTTACAGATAACGTATTTACCAGGATTGTGTATCTTATCGGCTAGATATAATATTGACTCAATGGCTTTTGTGCGGTCAAATTCACCTGCGAGGTCAAATTTAATGGTGATGTCGACCATAATTTCACCTCCGGGCATATCACCCTTTGTTTTCATTGTATCACCCTAGGCCAAATTGTCAAGCATAAAACGAACGCATGTTCCATTTTAGCATAAGGACTGATCGTTTACAACAAAATTTTGGTGGTATCTCAAATTGAAAATTAACGCGTAAGTATAAACAGTCGTATTCTCATCGTGATAGAATAGAACAATGCAGCAACGATGGGAAGCAGCCTGTATTAGGGCTTACAAAGACACAGAAAGGTTTAGAAAGACGTCTGGTAAATGGTTTTGGGGAGTCGAGGTAGTTGGAAGCAGTTTACTGGCAGCCGTAGCAGCCTATTTCGCCTTTAGCAATCTAAAAAATTGGCAAGTAGCCGTTTTGACCTTTTTGGTATTTGCCGTGGGTTTAATTGTGATTTATGGGATTGTTTATTTTGTCAACTTATTACGGGCTCCTTATCTGCAACGTAATGAATTACGTAGAATGATTAATGAGCAGGAGAACAAACCAAAAGCTAAGATAGTAGCAAGTAAACCTACAGCCGGCATAGGCAATGCTAGAGACCTCGAACGAAATATTGACGTTAAGAATATCTATGCTGCTGAGGTAAAATTCTATAATTCCTCCTTACAAGTGTCAGCTAGTAATGTTTGGGCAACTATTCGGTATTATGACAGTAAAGAAGAAAATGAAATTGGGTTTCAGGTTGCCTCTTGGGAAGAGACGGGCGATAAAGATACTTTTCTGAAGTATGAAGGTGATACACGTGAAATAGAATTAAAGCCAAATGGCCCAACATACACTATAGTACTTGCAATAAAACACATTGAAGATGATGTTTGTTACGCATACAGCCGCAAACTTTATAATTATAAAGACCTGAGGCATCCCGATTATAAATTAGTCGGACATAGATTTGTAATAATTGTATCGTTGCGTGGTCAAAATGTAGACTATGATGTCGTTGGAGAAGATAAAGAATTCGTTTATATATTGCACAATCGTGGTAAGGGGCAGGGTTTAGCCATCGAGCCTTATCCAGAAATTAATGGAAACGCTACGATTTAACTTTTGTATTCAGTCGATTGCAGCCTCATTTCTTATCGACTTTTTCCAGCGGTGCCAGGCTGAGGAGCAGGTGCCTGACGCCGGCGCCGTCGAAGGCAACCGTTATCTCCTGGTCGTCCCTGTTGCTCGATAAACTTATCACTACGCCCTCGCCGAATATCTGGTGCTGGACGCGGTCGCCCACTTCCAGCTTCAGGCTGCTCAAGGGCTTGACGGCAGACCTCGAAAAGAGGCTGGTGACGGGCGTATAGTCGTCTTCCTTTTCGTCGTCCCACAGGCCTTTGCCGGCGATGAACTGCTTCGGTATGTCCTGGAGAAATCGCGAGGGTAAGGTCGCCTCACTGCCGCCGAACAAATTGCGGCGATAGGTATGCAGTAGATAGACACGCTGCTTAGCCCGCGTTATGCCCACGTAGCACAACCGGCGTTCTTCTTCCAGCTCATCGCCGGATTCCATAGACCGCCGGTGCGGCAGCAGGCCTTCCTCCATGCCGATGATGAAGACCACCGGGAACTCCAGTCCCTTGGCCTGGTGCAGCGTGATCAGCGTGGTGGCATCCACCTTTTCATCGAGGTCGTCCACGTCGGAGACCAGGCTTACCTTCTCCAGAAAAGCGGTCAAGGCTTCGGCGGGCTCCAGCTCGTCGTAGTCCCTGGCCACGGTGAACAGCTCCTGTATATTCTCCCAGCGCTCCTCGCCGTTTTCTTCGTTGAGGACGTGATCCTTGTAGCCCGTTTTCTCCAGCACCTCGTTAAATAAACCGGTGAGGTTCGTCTGCCGGCTGTCGTCGATGAACCCGTTAAGCATTGTTAAGAAATTCGTTAAAGCGTAGTTAGCCCGGGGGGTTAAGCCCGGTCCTTTTTTATCGGCTACCATCTGGAGCGCACGATATAAGGATATGTCCTGGTTTTTAGCCCAGCCCGACAGCTCGGCGAGCGTCCGCTGGCCGATACCCCGGCCGGGCACGTTTATTATACGGGTCAGGCTGATGCTGTCGGCGGTATTATGAATCACCCGCAGGTAAGCGATGACGTCCTTGATCTCGCGACGCTGGTAGAACCGGGTGCCGCCTACGAGCTTGTATGGCAGCCCGTAGCGTATATAGGCTTCTTCCAGAGCTCGGGACTGGGCGTTGACCCGGTACATCACGGCACAGCCGCCGGCCGTGGTCACGTTTTCGTCGACCAGCCTTTCTATTTCGCTGATAACGAACTGCGCTTCCTCGTCCTCGTTGTAAGTTTGGATAACGGAGACCGGAACGCCGGCCTCGTTCTCGGTCCACAGACGTTTCGGTTTGCGCCGCGAGTTTATCGAGATGATGCTGGAGGCCACGTCGAGTATGGTCTTGGTTGAGCGGTAGTTCTGCTCCAGGAAGGCTACCTTAGCGTCGGGGTAGTCTTTTTCGAAGCTGAGTATGTTCCGCAGGTCGGCGAACCTCCAGGAGTAAATCGACTGGTCGGGGTCGCCGACGACGCAGACGTTCCGGTGCTTTCCCGCCAGCTGCTTTATCAGCTTGTACTGGGTGATGTTGGTGTCCTGGAACTCGTCGACCAGTATGTGGATATAACGCGACTGGTATTTAGCCAGTATCTTGGGGTTGTCGTCGAAAAGCTGGACCGTCTTCATCAGCAGGTCGTCGAAGTCGACCCCGTGGCTTTTGGTAAGCGCCTGCTGGTACCTCTCGTAGACGCGCTGGACGACGGTTTCATAATAGCTGTTGGCCTCCTCGGAGTAGCCTGCCGGCGTCAGCAGCTTGCTCTTGGCGTACTTAATGGCCGCCTGGATAGACCGCGGCGTGTACTGCTTGGGGTCGATGTCCAGCTCCTGCATGGCCTGCTTCACCAGGCTTAGCTGGT